>NZ_CALIAA010000151.1 GCF_938040765.1 uncultured Fretibacterium sp. | reverse complement strand
TATCTGAGGGGGATTCCGAGCCGGCTCAGCCTGTTGCTCGGCACCAGCGCGAAGGAGCTGGAGAAGGTTGTCTACTTCGCCCCGACGCGCAAGAAAGAAGGAGCCTGGAAGGTCGTGACCGAAGGGCGCCGAACGGACTTGGCCCGCAAGGAGGCCGTCATCTCCGAGAGCGAGATGAAGGTCCATGCGCATTACGACCCCAAGTTTCGGGCCGAGGAGGCCTTTTCCCTCGAGAACGTCGACAACATTCCCGTCAGCGAGGGGGATGTCCTGACGGCGCAGCAGGTGGCCCGCTTCAAGGCGGACTACGGGGATGAAATCTTCAAGGTGGAGCCGGCCTTCGAGCTGACGGAGGAAATCGAGGGCCTGCCTTTGAAGGTCGGGGACATCGTCCCTCTGTCGCAGGCCGAGGAACACCGGGAGTCGGCCGGGGCGCCGGAGGCCTTTCGCCGGGCCCATATCTCGAACAGCGAGGCCTTCGTCGTCACCGCCGCCCTGAAACTTCCCTTCACGAAGGGAAGCATCGTCTCCAAGACCGAGCTCGAACTTTTTCAGCAGAAATATCCCGGCCGGTTCACATCCGTCCGTTGGGGGATCACGATAGATGATCCCTGTTACCTCGTGGTCGAGCCCGGGGCCTCTCCCTTCGCGTGGGCCGAGGTCATCTACGACCGCCAGCAGGCGCTGTGCCACGCCTACGACAAGAAATTCGAAGCGGGGATCGGAGCGGACGGGGTTCAGACCATCATAGACCGCCTGGACCTCGACCTTCTGGCCGCCTCATTGCGAGAGGAGGTTGCGGAGAGCAGCGGGCAGAAGAAGCGCAAGCTGGTCAAACGCCTGCAGGTGGCGGAGGACTTCAGAAAGAGCACCTCCTCGGCGCAGTCGATGATCCTGAACGTCCTTCCCGTCATCCCGCCGGACCTGCGTCCTCTGGTGCAGCTGGACGGAGGGCGCTTTGCGACGTCCGACCTGAACGACCTCTATCGGCGGGTCATCAACCGCAACAATCGCCTGAAGAAACTTCAGGAGCTCCGGGCTCCGGAGATCATCATCCGAAACGAGAAGCGCATGCTCCAGGAATGTGTGGACGCCCTCATCGACAACGGACGCATGGGCAAGGCAGTGCTGGGTGCGGGGAACCGTCCCCTGAAGAGCCTCACCGACCTCCTGCGCGGCAAGAAGGGGCGCTTCCGCCAAAATCTTCTGGGCAAGCGTGTGGACTATTCCGGGCGTTCCGTCATCGTCATCGGGCCGCAGCTCAAGATCTATCAGTGTGGGCTTCCGAAACAGATGGCGCTCGAGCTGTTCAAGCCCTTCGTCGTCCGCCAGCTCGTGGACCGCGGCCTGGCCCCGAACGTCAAGAGCGCCAAGCGCATCATCGAGCGGGGACGCGAGGAGATCTGGGGGATTCTCGAGGAGATCATCAAGGACCACCCCGTCATGCTGAACCGTGCCCCGACCCTGCATCGCCTGGGCATTCAGGCCTTCGAGCCGGTGCTGATGGAGGGCAAGGCCATCCGCCTCCACCCCATGGTCTGCACGGCGTTCAACGCGGACTTCGACGGCGATCAGATGGCCGTCCACGTTCCGTTGTCCCTGGAGGCCCAGGCCGAGGCGCGGCTTTTGATGCTCTCGGCGAACAACCTTCTCTCCCCGGCCAGCGGGCGTCCCGTCGTCACGCCGACGCAGGATATCGTGCTGGGGATCTATTACCTTACGGACATGCGCCCTGGGGTTCAGGGGGAGGGAATGCACTTCTCGGACATCGAGGACCTCCTCTCGGCCTTCGACCATGGGGCGGTACACGTCAATGCCTCCGTATGGCTCAAGGAGGACCCCTCCTGGGGCACGCGTCCCAAGGGACGCCGCAAATACAGGGGGGAGAACGGCGAGGCCGAGATCGTCGAGGACGCGAGGGACGTCATGGCGCCGGAGGGCGCGACGGTGTTCTTCGAGACCTCGCCGGGCCGGGCTTTGTTCAACAGCATCATCGCGTCTCCCCTGTGCTACGTCAACCACCAGCTGGATAAAAAAAGCATCGGACGCCTTCTGGACGACGCGTACGACAGGATCGACCGTGCGGCCGTCGTGGAGATGCTGGATGCCGTCAAGTCCCTCGGCTACCACTGGGCCGCCAGGAGCGGGATCAGCTTCGGGGTCAAGTCCATCATCATCCCGCCGGAAAAAGCCGAGATCACGGAGGCCACGAAGAAGGAGGACGACGTGGCCAAGGAGAACTACGAGATGGGACTCCTGACCCGCGACGAGTACCTGGCCCAAAAGGGAAAGCTCTGGTCCCGGGCGACGCGGCAGATTGCCGACAAGATCACGGAGCACATGATGCCCGGGAACTCCGTCCTGATGATGGTGGAGAGCGGAGCCCGCGGAAGCCTGGGGCAGATGGGGCAGATGGCGGGAATCCGCGGCCTGATGTCGGACCCCACGGGCCGCACCATCGACTATCCCATCACGGCCAACTTCCGGGAGGGCATGAATATGCTGGAGTACTTCATCTCCACGCACGGCGCCCGGAAGGGGCTTGCGGACACGGCCCTGCGCACGGCCAAGTCCGGCTACCTGACCCGCCGTCTGGTCGATGTGGCTCAGGACCTCATCATCACCGAGCACGACTGCGGCACGGAAAAGGGCATCTGCATCCGTCCCCTGACGAGCGAGCAGAAGGTCATGATCCCCCTGGCCGACCGTATAGCGGGCCGGACCGCACTGAACGACATCGCCTCGCCCGAGACGGGGGAGATCCTTGTCCGCAAGGGGCAGATCATCTCCTACAACGACGCCGCGGCTATCGAACGGAGCGGCATCGAGGAGGTCTGGGTACGCAGTCCGCTTGCCTGCGCTCTCAAGAGGGGACTCTGCCAGAAGTGTTATGGCATGGACCTCTCCTCCCGCCACCTCATTCCCATCGGCGAGGCCGTGGGGGTCGTGGCGGCGCAGTCTATCGGAGAACCCGGAACGCAGCTGACGATGCGCACGTTCCACACGGGCGGCGTGCATCAGGCCGAGGACATCACTCAGGGTCTGCCGCGCATCGAGCAGCTCTTCGAGGTTCGCCGGCCCCGGAAGGTCGCCTTTTTGGCCGGCTTGGACGGCGTCGTCGAGGAGATTCGAAGCTCGGACGGGAAGCGCAAGGTCATCGTCGCCTCGGAGGACGGGACGGAGCGGATCGTCCATACCATCCCCGCCTCGCAGGAACTCAGGGAGGATATCGAGGAGGGCATGGAGGTCGGGACGACGACCCGTTTGACCGAGGGCAGCATCGATCCGCAGCAGCTGCTGGAGGTCAGCGGGATCGACGCGGTCCAGAGGATGCTGGTGGACGAGATCCAGTACGTCTACCACTCTCAGGGCGTCTCCATCAACAATAAGCATATCGAGGTCATCCTGCGCAAGGTCGCTCCCCTCAACCGGGTACGCGTCATCGAGGAGGGGGATACCTCCTTCGTCGCGGGAGACCTGGTCTGGATCGGAGATATCGAAGAGGCGGAAAAGAGCATTCGGGAGGACAACGAGCGCTATGTCGCCGAGGCGGTTCGGATTTTCGTCGGGGACCTTCTGAAATCCGTGGAGAAGGCGCACGAGGAGATCCAGCCTCTGCTGGGCAAGCCCCTGGACGAGGGGGCCATACGCCTGTTGCTCAAACCGGGCATGATGCTCTCCATGCTGACCCTGGAGCATGGAGGACGCGATGTCGAGGTCGTAATCGGCGAGGCTGCCTTCCGTAAGCAGATGGAGGGGCTGGAACTGGTCGAGGACCTCACGGACGGCGAAAGGCATGTGGCGAAGGGGGAGCGCCTGAGCGCGGGCCATCTGCGCCTGATTACCTCGGGTGATCCTTGCCCCATCCTCGTCCGAAACCGGGACTTGCTGGACAAGATGGTAGGGTCCATGTGGCTGGCCGAGGACGTCACCGTCGACGGAGAGGTTCTGGTACCGATGGACACCCCCGTGACCCGAGAGACGGCGGATCTGATCGCCTCTCGCGACGTGCGCGAGCTCAAGGTCTGGCATAACGTCGAGCACGTCAGTGTCGTCGATATGTTCCGGAACGACCTGATGAACGATGACGAGATCTGGGGAAAGACGCTCTTGAAGGCTGTGGATCGCGAGGGGACCCCCTTGTCGGACGTGTCCCAGTTTGTGGACGCCCGCGTGGTTCAGGGGCTGGCCTTGGGGGAGATCGCCGCCATTGAGACCAAAGAGGGGATCTTCGTGCGCGCGAACCTCTTTGCGCGCTTCCTGTCCTCGAAAATCTACGGAAAGGTTCTGCTGGACATGACCTTGACGGAGGGCGCATCCGTCGACTCGCTGGCCTCGGGGCAGGAGATCGGTAAGAACGTCCTGGATGCCATCGTTGACAGGGAGCCTGTGGAGATATTCGTCCGCCCCCTCTCCGCGAAGGTCGATTCCTATGTGCTGATCCGAAACGTCACCTTTGTCCGGAAGCTGAGGGAGAGCCCCGAGTGCAAACCCTTCATCCATGGCATCACCAAGGCTGCATTGGCCACGGACAGCTTCCTGAGCGCCGCATCCTTCCAGCAGACGGCCCAGATCCTCCAGCATCCTGCTCTCGATCGGGCTGTGGAAGCCGTTGAAGGGATCCTGAGCCCCGCCCAGGGCGTCATAGCGGAGCAGTTCGGCGCCGGGCGTGCCCGTGCCGTACCAGCGCTCAACCCGCTCCCAGGTGTGGTTGACGGTGTCGTGGATGTACTGGCTGATCTCCGTGCCCACGAGCTGATCCCCATTGTGGTCAAAATCGAGGCTCGTGTCCAGGCCAAGCATGCGGGGCGTTTCCGTGCCCTCTGCCCCTGTTCCGGCAAAAGCGGCCTCAGGCCCTGCAGCCGTCTGTCCGCCCGACCAGGGGCCGGCACCCGGGCCATGGCTGGCCGGGCCGCCGTACAGGATGTGCAGGCCGGTGGAACCAAAGGGCGGCCGTGGGGCAGGTGCAGAAGGCGCAGAGGGCGCTGCCGGCACGTGGGGATGCGCAGGGCTTGGCCTGTGCGTCCCGGGACCGCCGTGTGGCGGCTGCACACTCACGGTCACCGTGGAGGTGGCGGTACCGCCGTTCCCATCGGAGATGGTGTAGGTGATGATGGCCGTGCCGGTGAAGCCAGGGGTCGGGACAAAGTTCAGGGTCCCGTCCGGGTTTACG
>NZ_CALIAA010000150.1 GCF_938040765.1 uncultured Fretibacterium sp. | reverse complement strand
GTACCATGTTTCCCTCTCCTCATCCCAAACGCTTCGGACTCTTTGTTCCTCGAACAGCTTCAATTCGGACCTCATGGGCTCATCTCCCTGCGGAGAGCGCGATCTCCAGCACAGAATTTCGAGGTTGTTTTTGCGGGGTCATCGATTTGCATACACAATACTGCAGAGAGGCGTTCGGCGTCCTGTCCGGACGTTCCCGGACGGATCAGAGCAGGACTCCCCGGCTCAGCCAGGCCCCCAGCGCCGAAAGGGACGTGAAGGCGACGAAGACCAGCTCGCCCCGGCTCATCTCGCCGCGTCGCGGCGACATCTCGAAGACGCGGAACCCGAATCGCCTCCTCCAGGGGACGAACAGGGGGACCTTGCCGCAGCAGGCGTCGCCCAGCACATGGAGCACGCAGCCCAAAAACCAGAAGGCGGCGCACCCCCAGACCGATTCGGGGCTCGCCGCGGCGAGCCCCGAAAGGCTCGGCACCGTGCGCTTCGCCCCCGCGAGGAAACAAAAGAGAAAGCCCGCCAGCCACAGGACGATCCAGTGCGAGCTCCTGCGATGGTGCCGGTTTCGCCCGGCGCCCCAGATCAGGTATTCGACCGTATCGGGAAACGCGCTGCCCAAGAGGCCGAAGAGAGCGGCGGGAAGCGAGCGCGTCAGGGCCCCGATGAACATGAAGTTCAGCACGCGGTGCCCGGGCCCCGTCATCACATGGCTACCTTCTGCTTGCCGCGCTTCGTCAGGACCTCCAGCTCCTGCACGTCGAGATAGGGATAAGGGGGCTCTCCGTTGTTCAGGTCCCGCTCCTGCAGCACCCCGGTGACGCGCACCCAGGCGTTCTCCGGAGGGACGTCCTTCCCCATGCAGGCGAAGCCGATGGGCATGTCGTCCGGGCCGCAGCAGACGGCGATGCGCACGACGGCGAACTTCTCCGGCCCCTCGCCGAAGTTCTCCGCCGTGATGGGCAGGACGAACCCCTCGTACTGGATGGTCTTGCCCCTGTAGTCGCTCATGTTCATGAAGATGTCCGTGATCATCCCCACGAAAAAGTTCTCGCGGATCACGTAGTCCGGCTTCCCGGACGCATCCGCGGGCAGGGCGGCGGCCAGAAGGCACAGGCTCAGCCCAAGGGCTGCGGTGCGCGCCCGTTTCAGTATCCTCATGCAAAACTCCTTTATCATGAAAAAATCCCTTTCCCGCCGCAGGCCTCCGGTCCGCCCGCTCACGCGGTGCGCCCCATGAGGCGCGACAGAAGCACGGCCCCGATCAGCGCCGCCACGTTGACGGACACGATGCTGGCGCCCGTGGGCAGGTTCCAGACGAAGGACAGGGCCAGCCCCGCGGCGAAGCAGATCAGCGAGATGCAGGCGGACGTCACGACGAGCGCCCGGAAGCTGCTCACCAGCCTGCGCGCCGTGACCGCCGGAAGGATGATCAGGCTCGATATCAGGAGCGTCCCCATCATCCTCATGCCCAGCACCACCGTGAGGGCGGTGAGGAAGGAGATCAGGAACTGATAGAGCGTGACGTTTATTCCCAGCGACCGCGCGTAGTCCTCGTTGTAGGTGATCAGGAAGAGCCGGTTGTAGAAGAGGATGAACAGGCCCGTGACGAAGAGCGAGAGGGCGACGGAGAGGACGACGTCCTCGTTCGTCATCGCCAGGATGCTGCCGAACATGTAGCTGCACACGTCGAGGTTCATCCCGCGCGTCAGCGCCGTGACGAGGACGCCGAAGGCCAGGGCGGCCGAGGCCGCGATGCCGATGGCCACGTCGCCGCCGACCCTCCTGCGCTGGCTGACGAACATGATGACGAACGACGCCGCGATGACCAGAGGCGTCGACACGTAGAGCGGCGGCAGGTTGAAGGCCAGGGCCACGGAGAGCGCCGCGAACCCCACCTCGGAGAGCCCGTGGCCGATCAGGGAATAGCGTTTCAGGACCAGGATCACGCCGAGAATGGAGGCGCACAGCGATACCATCACGCCGACGATCAGCGCCCGCGTGACGAAGGGATAGGACAGGACCTCCCAGACCTCTTGAAACGTCATGCCGACACCTCCGTGAGGACCGGCACGCCCTCGGGATCGAGGATGCCGGAGTCGAGGATGGAGGCCTTCCAGGCCCCGCTGCGCCAGGCATCGGGCGTCCCCACGAAGAGCAGGCGCCGGGCCATGACCGCGACGCGCGACGCGCGCGCGGCGACCTCGTCGAGGTCGTGGGAGACCATCACGATGGTCGTCCGCCGCTCCCGGTTAAGCCGGGCGAGCAGTTCGTAGAACCCGCGCCTGCTGTCGGCGTCCAGCCCCGAGCAGGGCTCGTCCAGGAGGAGCAGCTTCGGCCCGCGGCACATCGCCCGCGCAAGCAGGACGCGCTGCATCTGTCCTCCCGAGAGCTTCCCGATCCGCCGGCCCGCCAGGTCCGATATCTCGAAGGCCGAGAGGGCCGCCGTCGCGGCCTCCTTGTCCGCGCGGGTGTAGAACGGGGCGCGCCAGCCCCGGCGCTGGGTCCCGGTCAGCACGATCTCCCAAACCGTCGCGGGAAAGTCGCGGTCCGCCCCCTCGACCTGGGGGACGTAGGCCGCCCCGTCGGGGCCCGTCTCCAGGGCGACGCGTCCCCCCGCCAGGGGGGTCAGGCCCAGGATGCCCCGGATCAGGGTGCTCTTCCCCGATCCGTTGGCCCCCACGATGCAGAAGAACTCCCCCTCGGCGACGTCGAAGGAGACGTCCTCCACCGCGACGATGGAGCCGTACGCGATGGAGACGTGAGAGAGCGTCAGGAGCGCGCCGTCCCCGGAGCGATTCAACGGCCGCCCCTCCTACAGGGTCAGCGCCTGCTCGACGCTGTCCCGGTTGGCCTTCATGATGTCCAGGAAGGTCACACCCTTCTCGAACTCGTCCTTCGTCAGGTTGTGGGCCGTGCTGAACGTCAGCAGCTTCGCCCCCGTCTGCTCGGCGATGGACTGCGCGACCTTCGGGACGACAAACTCCTCGTGGAAGATGCAGCGAATGTCCTTTTTCCTGATGTACTGGATCACCTGGGCGATGCGCTGAACGCCCGGCTCGCCCTCCGAGGAGCAGGTGTCGTAGGCCGTCACGTAGTTCAGGCCGTAGTGCTTCAGGAAATAAAGGTAGGCGAAGCGTCCCCCGAACACCAGGGTGCGGTGCCGGCCCTTCTTCACGATGGAGGCGAACTCCGCGTCCAGCTCCGCCAGCCGGGCCTTGTACGCCTCGGCGTTCTTCGCGTACAGGTCCGCGTGCTCCGGGTCGGCCGTGCTCAGCCCGGCCGCGATGTTGTCCACCATTTTCCGGGCCAGGGACAGGTCCAGCCAGATGTGCGGATCGTACTCGTGGTGGTGATGGTGCGTATGTCCGTGCTCGTCGTGATCCTCATGGTCGGGCTCCTTC
>NZ_CALIAA010000149.1 GCF_938040765.1 uncultured Fretibacterium sp. | reverse complement strand
GTTCGAGGCCGAAAGCGGAGATTGCGTGGAGCGCGTATCGCAACGACGGGACCCTATCGGCATTATCCGCAGCGTGCGGTGTACCCTTCATGCAGACAGGGCGTTGAAAAGACGCTGAGCGACAGGGTACCCGTCGTTTGTTCGCTCGATCCGGAATCGAGATTATGCCTTGGGCGTGTGGATGCCCTGCCCAAACACGTTGGCCGCGGCCTCCAGCATGGACTCCGAGACGGTGGGGTGCGCGTGGATCGTGTGCAGAATGTCCTCCGGCGTGGCCCCGAAGTGCAGCGCCAGCGCGCCCTCCGCGATCATGTCCGTCGCGGGGCCGCCGACCATCTGAACCCCCAGGATTTTCTTCGTCTCCTCGTCGGCTATGACCTTCATGACGCCGCTCGTGTCCCCCGTGATCATGCTCTTGCCGTTCATCATCAGGGGGAAGCGCCCCACCTTGACCTTCAGTCCCTTTTGGGCCGCCTCCTTCTCCATCAGCCCCACGGTCGCGATCTCCGGGGACGTGTAGATGGCGCCCGGCGTCGTGGTGTAGTCCATCTCGACGGGCTGTCCCATGATGTTCTCGACGGCCACCTCCCCCTCGCGGGAGGCGACGTGGGCCAGCATGTAGTCGTTCACGCAGTCGCCGATGGCGTAGACTCCCTTGACGTTCGTCTCCATGTAGCGGTCGGTGACGATGCGTCCGCGCTTCATCTCGATGCCGAGGGCCTCGATCCCCAGTCCCTCCGTGTAGGGCTTGCGCCCCTTGGCGACCAGAAGCTTCTCCGCCTCCAGCTCCATGGGCCCGGAGGGGGAGGTCAGCTCCAGCTTCAGCCCCTCTCCGGAGCGCGTTACCCGCGTGATGCTGGTCCCCGTATGGAAGCTCACGCCCTTCTTCTCCAGGTTCTTGCGCAGGATGAGGGCGATGTCCGTGTCCAGGTTGCGCAGGATCTCCGGGGACGTAACGACGACGGTGACGCGGGTCCCGAAGGAGGCGTAGGCCGCCGCGAACTCCATGCCGATGATCCCGCCGCCCGAGACGACCATGGACTCGGGCGGGGCGGACAGGGAGAGGGCGTCGTCACTCGTGATGACCCCCTCCAGATCGTAGCCGGGGATGTCCGGAACGTCGGGGACGGAACCCGTCGCGATGAGGATGGCGTCGGCCTCGTAGACCTTGCCGTTCACCTCCACAGATCTGGGGCCCTTGAGGACGGCATGTCCCTCCACGTATTCGACCCCGTTCCCCTTCACGAGGTCCAGGGTTCCCTTGGAGAGGCGCGAGACGGTCAGAGTCTTTCGCTTCATCAGAGCGTTCCAGTCCAGCCTGGGGTTGTCGGCCAGCACACCGATCCTCTTCGCCTCGGACTTGAGCTCGTTCAGAAGCTCCGCCGTGTGAAGCAGGACCTTGGTCGGGATACACCCGACGTTGAGGCACGTCCCCCCGATGGCCTTTTTCTCGATCAGGGTGACCGAGGCTCCCAGGTGGGCGGCGTGGACGGCGGCGACGTAGCCCCCCGGGCCCGCGCCAATGACGACGATTCGTTTTGCACTCATGTTCGACTCTCCTCCTTGCAGGTTTTTGTCATTCTATCCCGTATTCCTTGAGAAGCTTCTGATAGCGGCTCTCTATCTCCTCCGCCGGACTGGGGTCCTGGCGATAAGGCGCAGGCGCGTCGGGGATATTCTCGGGATCGATCGAGGGCGTCTGCTGCTGCGGGGCGGACGGGTACTCGGGCTGTTCCGGAACGAGGTCGTTGTCCTGTTCGATCAGGAAGAGCCTGGGCCCCGTCAGGTCCTCCTCGGCATCGGCATAGCCGCCCCCATGAAGGGGACACCTTGCGCTCGGCGCCTTTCCTATCGGCAGGTACAGGGGGACGCCGGGACAGCCCGACGCGGCGCGGTAGCCCGTCGTCCGGCAGATCGAGACCTTTTCGGTCTCCACCCATGCCGGAGGCGGATCGAACTTCGCCGGGGTGTTCTGCTTTTTCACGGCGTACTCCATGAACGTCTTCCAGGCCGGGGCTGCGGCGATGCCGCCCACGCTCCCCCTGCCCATCGAGGTGTGGTCGTCCTTGCCCACGTAGACGGCCGCCGTCAGCCCGGGGGTCCCGCCGACAAACCAGGCGTCGATGAAATCGTTGGAGGTCCCGGTCTTGCCGAACGTCTCCACCTTGGGGACGGAGGCCCTCGTGCCGGTCCCTGCGCGGACGACGTCCATCAGCATCGAGCGGAGCGCGTACGCGGTCTCCGGCTTCATCGCCTGGAGGGCTTGAGGCTCGCGCGACTCCAGAAGCTCGTCGTTGGGGCCGCGGATCTCGCGTATCGTGAGGGGGACGACCCTTTTGCCCCCGTTGTTGAAGCAGTTGAAGGCCACGGCCATCTCCAGGGGGGTAACGCTGGCCGCCCCGAGGGCGACCGAGAGGTCGTTGGGGAGGTAGCGCGATTCGATCCCCATGTTCCGCGCCATGGTCACGACGGGGTCCGTGCCGATATAGGCGGCGACGCGGACGGCCACGGTGTTGTACGAGCTCGTCAGCGCCTTCTGCAGGGTGACCTCGCCCGCGTACTGTCCGCTCGAGTTCTTGGGGGACCAGCTGCGTCCCCGGCCCCCGCGGTTGGCGAAGGTGATGGGTGCGTCCATGAAGTGGTCGCCGGGCATGATGTTCTCCTCCAGCGCCGCCGCGTATACGATGGGCTTGAAACTGGAGCCGGGCTGGCGGTAGGCCTGGGTCGCGCGGTTGAACTTGCTCGTCTTGAAGTCCTTGCCGCCCACGAGCGCAAGGACCTCCCCCGTCTCGGACGTCATGCACACCAGGGCGCCCATCGCCTTGAGGGACTGGACGGCCTCCTGGGCCTTGATCTGGAGGTCGATGTCCAGGGTGGTGTAGATCTTCAGCCCTCCGCTGTAGACCGTGTCCTTGCCGTACTTGGGCAGGAGGTCGTTGAACAGGAGGTGCGAGACGAAATAGGGGGCCCGGTTGAACTCCTCGATCCGGTTGGCGAGCTTGCGGAACTCCAGCTTTTCCTCGTAGGCCTGCTTCCGCTGGGCCGCGTCGATCCAGCCCAGGGCCTCCATACGCCCCAGGACGTAATTCTGGCGGTTTTTCGCGTTGTCGAGGTTGCTCAGAGGATTGTAGCGTCCCGGGTTGGCGATCAGGCCGGCCAGGATGGACGACTGCGCGATGTCCAGCTCCGCCGCGGATTTCCCGAAGTAGGTGCGCGCGGCCGTCTCCGCGCCCCAGGCTCCGCGCCCGAAGTTGATGGTGTTCAGGTAGAGCTCCAGGAGCTTGTCCTTCGAGTAGAGCTTCTCCATGCGCATGGCGATGATGATCTCCTTGGCCTTGCGGGCGATGCTTCTCTCCTGGGACAGGAAGAGGTTGCGCGCAAGCTGCTGGGTGATGGTGCTCGCTCCCTGGATCTTACCCTTCTCCACGAGGTCGATCCAGAGGGCCCTCATGATCGACCCGATGCGGATGCCGCCATGCTGATAGAAGGAGGAGTCCTCGGCCGCGAGGACAGCCTTGACGAGCCACGGCGAGATCCGGTGCAGCGGAAGCGGGGTCCGGTTCTCGATGAAGAGCCGCCGCATCTGCTCTATGGCATCGTCCTCAAGGACGATGATGCTGTTCTTCTGCTCGGTCAGATACGCACGCGCAGCGGCATCCAGTTTCTGCCGTCCGCCGCGCAGCCCTGTGCATACGAGGTCGGCGAGCATCAGGCGCTGCAGCATCCTTGCGCTGCCTTCCTCGATCTCGATGCGCTTCAGACGCTTCCTGCTCGCCGGCGAGAGCCGGCTCTTGCCCAGCTCGATGCGCTCTCCTATGCGGCGCTCATATTCCTTCTTGTCGATCAGCTGCTTCTGATTTCCCAACACCTTGTCCGCCATTTCCTTGCGCCACGCATAGAGAACATGCAGCTTTACTTCGTCATCCGTCTTCGCCAAAAGCTCCATGGCGAGCTTCACAACGCCGTCGGCAAGAATGTTCAAATATGTGCGGTCGCTGTTGACGATGTAATGATGGCGCCCCTCGCCGAAGACGACGATCTTCATGCCACGCTCGACCATTGCCCGCAGCATGTCTCCGACGAAAGCGCCGAGCGCGGGATGACGCTCTTCCAACCCGTGGAACGGCTGTATGCTGATCGCCGCATACTTCGCGTCGCTCGCCTGCACTTCGCGAAACAGGGAAAGCGCCTCCGCCTCTCCGAGCGGCTCTTCGGTCAGATAACCGGCGACGATCGAGGCTCTCCCCGTATTCGGCGTTCCCTTCGGCTCGAAGCTGCCGCTCTCGTCAAGGTAAAGATGATATTCCTTCATTATTTCTCCTCCGATTC
>NZ_CALIAA010000148.1 GCF_938040765.1 uncultured Fretibacterium sp. | reverse complement strand
CCGCGCCGCTGAGACCGAGGGCGACGAGCATCACCCACAGAAAGCCGCTCGGATACTCCTGGAACGGGACGCCGACGTTCATGCCCCAGAAGCTGGAGACGACGGTCGGGATCGAGATGATGATGGTGACGGAGGCCAGGAACTTCATCACGATGTTCAGGTTGTTGGAGATGATGGAGGCGAAGGCGTCCATCATGCCCCCCAGGACGTCGCTGTAGACCCGCACCATGTCGTAGGCCTGGTCGTACTCGACGATCACGTCCTCGAGTAGGTCGTCGTCCTCCTCCCGGAGCTTGATGAGCTCGTCGAACTGGGGATTCTTGAGCGTCCGGACGAGCTTGTCGACGGCCACGCGGTTGCTCCTCAGGGAGCCCGTGAAAAAGGTCATGCCTTTCTCCAGGTCCATCAGCTTGAAGAGCTCCTCGTTCTTCATGGAACGGCGCAGCGCCTCCTCGATCTTGTCGGACATCCGGTTCATCTCGTTGATGTACTGGAGATAGGTCCCCGCCGTCTTGTAGAGGATCTGAAGCAGGAACCGCGTCCGCTTCCAGGTGCAGAACCCGCTGACGCCGCCCCTCGGCCCCGGAAGGATCGGGTTCTCCTCCAGACAGACCGTGATGAAGGTGTCGGGGGTGATGACGATGCCCAGAGGGATGGTGTCGAAGTCGAAGCTCTCGGGGTGTTTGGGGATATTGATGACGACCAGTATGCAGGCGTCGTAGCCGCTGTCCTCGTCCATCTCCTCGAAGTCGATGCGGCTCGACTCCTCGACGTCCAGGGCGGCGCTCAGAAAATCCAGGGGCACGGCGACGAGACGGGCCACATCCTCCAGCTCCTGACGGGTGGGTGCGGTCATGTTGATCCAGCTTCCGGGACGGAGATTGTCCAGGGAGAGCTCCTCGTGACCCGGGGTCTTCAGGTTCGTGTGCGTTCTCAGTACCGAGATCATGAACATCCCTCCTTGGCGGCCCTTGGGCCCTTTTCTCTTATTTTACACAAAAGAATGCCCATATTCCATTGCTAAATCATTCGTAGACGAGGCGGCTTTTGCGAGACGCCGCGAAGGCGTACATCACAGTACGTCGAGCAAGGCGAGCAAAAACAACGAAGCATACGATTGAGAGGGAAATGGAATTACAGCAGCCAAGGCAGAGCGTCCACTATTCCTTCATACACCACCCGCATCTCCGCCGCACGGGCCAGCGAGCGCCTGCCCTCGAACGGCTTCTTCGCCGTCAGGGACTCCACCGCGAAGCCGCGGTCGAACGTCGCCTCCAGCTCGTCGTCCTCATAGCGGTACCCGCGGTCCGTGACCGCGAGCCGCATCTCCGCGCCGCCCTCGCGGCGTCTCAAAAGTCCGGGCTCGACGCGCCAGACGTTGTCGTCCTGCGAGGCGAAGTCGTGTTCGTTCAGGCAGAGCCGAGGCTTTTCCATGTAGGGCCTCCCCTGGTGAACACAGAACGTGGCGCAGTTGCCGCACTCGTTGCAGAAGTCCTCGATATGCAGGATCTGGCGCGCCTGGGTCACGGCGAAACGCTCCTGCGCCACGACGGCCGGTCTGCCCCCGGACAGCGCCACGACGGGGACGTCGAACGACGTCGGCAGGGCGGCGTAGGTGACGTTGGCACGGTTGGGGCAGACCTCCACGCATTTGTCGCAGTGAGACGTGCACTGAAGGCACCTTTGGGCCTCGCTCCGCGCCGCGGCCTCGGTCAGGGTCCGCTCCACCAGGTCGAACCCCTCGCGCAGGGCCACGGGCAGGTGCTCCTCCTTATGGGGATCGGAGCGCCGGGTCCGAACCTTCTTAACCTCCAGGATCTCCTCCCGCGTCAGGGCCGGAAGGGAGGGTTCGGGCGGCAGCTCCACGCCAAGCTCGCGGCAGATGGCCTCTCCGGCCCGCGCGCCGTCGGCGCAGGCACGGATGACGATGTCCGGCCCCGAGATGAGGTCTCCGCCCGCGTAGATCCCGCTTCGGCTCGTGCGCCCCTCGTGCGTCGTGATGACGGAGCCGTTGCGCCGCAGGGCGATGCTCCCGTTTGCAAAGAGCTCCCGGTCCGGGCTCTGGCCGATGGCGATCACGATGGAGTCCGCGTCCAGGACAAACTTCTCCCCCGTCGGCACCGGGGTGCGGCGCCCGTCCAGGTCCGCCTCGCCCAGGGCATTGCGCTCGCATTCGAGCCCCGCGACACGGCCGTCCTTCACGAGGACGCGGATCGGGGACGCCAGCTCCTCGAGCAGGTTGCCCTCCTCGAACAGCAGGCGCCGCTCCTCCTCGATAGCCGGCATCTCCGAGCGCGTACGGCGGTACACCACCGTCACGGGGGCCCCGGTCAGGCGACGGGCGGTACGCGCCGCGTCCATCGCCGTGTTGCCTCCGCCGATGACCAGGGTCTTTCTGCCCAGGTCCGGGCGAGTTCCGTCCATCGTGGCGTCCAGCAGCTCCATCGCCGTCCAGACGCCCTTGGCGTCCGCCCCCTCGATCCTGAGCGGAAGGTCGTGGGGGAAGCCCGTGGCGACATACACCGCGTCGAATCCCTGCTCCAGAAGTTTTTCCGGCGGCTCCGTCACCCGGTGGTTCAGGACGAACTCGACACCCAGGTCCTTCAGGCGCTGCACGTCCCGGTCCAGCACCTCGTGAGGCAGGCGGAACACCGGGGCTATCGCCATCATGCCGCCCACGCGGCTGCGCGCCTCGTAGACGGTCACCCCGACGCCCGCCAGGGCCAGCTTCATGGCCGCGCCAAGGCCCGACGGCCCGCCCCCGATCACGGCGACCCTGCGGGCGCTTTTCCTGACCTCGGGGACTGCCGCCCTGCCGCGCTCCGCGGCGAAACGCTTGAGCGCACGGATCTCCACCGCCTCGTCGTAGTTCGAACGGGTGCAGCGGGTCTGACACAGGTGCGTGCAGACGTAGCCCGTCAGCCCGGGAAGCGGGTTGCGGCGCAGGATGGCAGCCAGGGCGCCGTCGTAATCGCCGCGCGCGATCAGCCCCACGTACTCCGGGACGTCCTGGCAGACGGCGCACCGCGACATGCAGGGCGCCGTGATACAGTCGAAAAGGCCCAGGCCCGAGTCCACCTTCGGGGCCCCGGGATAATAACTCTTTCGGTAACGGCGTGAGGTAAGGGATTCCGCGGCCGCCCTCTCCAGCTTCTCGTCCTTGCCGGCCGCGAAGGAGCGGAGGTTGGACGCCCCCGCCCTCTCCATCGCGGACTCCAGGTTCTCCAGACACTGTCCCATGCGCGCGTAGCCGCCCGGCTTGAGCAGGTCGGAGGCCATGGTCACGGTCAGGGCCCCGCAGGAGAAGATCCCGGCGATGTTCTCCGCATCGGCTCCGGCGGAGTAGGAGACGTTCAGGTCGCCCCCAAATTCCTTGTTCAGACGGTCCCAGAGGTTCATCGAGACGGGGTAGAGCGCGCGGCCCGACATGTACATCTCCTCGCCCGGCATGATGCGTCGGTAGTTGTACATCGCGAGCGTGTTGGTGAGTTTGACGCCGAAGAACCGCCCGTGCCTCGCCGACGCCTCCTTCATCATCCGGATGATCTCGACGGCCTGAGGGTATTTGAGGTCGTGATCGAACACGGGGTCGGGGATTTGGATCCCGTCGTAGCCCAGAGTCTCGTTCAAAATCGAGCGTACCTCGTCCCGCCCCAAAAGCGTCGGGTTCATCTTGACGAAGAGGTGGAACTTGCGCTCCTCCAGCAGGTAACGGGCGATCCTGCCGATCTCGTCGGGCGGACAGCCGTGCATGGTGGAGAGCGTGACGCTGTTCACCAGCGCGCTGGGCGCCGTGATGTCCGCGTACTGCGGAAACTCCCTGCGCAGCACCTCGCGGTACTCGCCGAGTTCCTCGGACGCGTCCAGCATCCTGGCGATGAAGGTCTGCATCCGGGGCTGAAGGATGCCCTCCAGGTTGTAGCCGACGCTCATGTTGAAGATCAGGCCTCCGGCCCCCTCCGTTCCCTCCCAGCCCAGCAGGCGCTCCAGGACGGGGATCAGCAGCCACGCCTTGATGTACTCCCGCACCGACTGCTCCAGCTTCAGCTCCTGCGACCACTCCGCATTGTACCCCTCGTCCTCGACGTCGATGCAGGGCCGGCCGAACTCCAGCTCGTCCATGATCTGGACGGTCTTGAGCTCCATGTAACGCGCGCCGCAGAGCCACGAGGCGACGATGTTCTGCGTCAGCTGCGTATTGGGCCCCGCCGCGGGACCTATGGGCGACAGCAGCGGGCCGCCGAACAGGTCCGGGACAAAAAAGCGTTCCTTCTTCGGCCGCCAGAACAGGGACTTGTGGATCCCGAAGATGGAGCCCTTCTCCCGATACTCCCCC
>NZ_CALIAA010000147.1 GCF_938040765.1 uncultured Fretibacterium sp. | reverse complement strand
GACTTATTTTGAGAGAGACGCTTTTCCTTTATCTTTAGAATTTTCTCCTGAATGAACAGAGCATCGGCTCTGACCTCCGCCCGATAAGCCTCCTTAGTCATAGCCTGACGCCGCTCTTCATTGGCCTCACGGATTCTGTGTATATCTTCAATGGTAAAATCAGGACTGATTTTCGGCTTATTCATCTGCATCATCTCCCAGCATTACAGTTGGAGACACGATATCGAGTAGCTTGAAATATCCCTTCATGGTGTTGATCGTTCTGACCTTTTGAATCGTCGTCATACGCACCATGTGTTTGAAGTTCCAAGACACGATCACGTCACAGCCGCTTATCGTAGCAAAAGCGATGTGTTGACAATCTCCCATACTCTTACGTGAGAGGACTCCGTTTTCGACATAAGCTTCGGCTAAAGCGTCCACCTCATCCGTTTGAGGCAGGAGAGCATAGTTTATAGTACCCAAATAGCCCAGTAACTCCGATTGCTTGGGTTCGAAGCACTGCTTCAACTCCATAAGCGTGATATCCGATATGACGACCTCATACCTATCCGACTCGAGCATCCGCCAGAACAACAATGTGTCCTGCATCTTTTCAGGTACGTCTTCGTGCTGCAAATGGCTTATCACGGACGTGTCCAAGTAAATTCTTTGCTTGCCCATGCTGCTGTCCTTCTTTCATGTATGTTAATTATAGCAGCCTGTAAAGCTCAGCAAGAACATCCCCTCATGATTTTGAAGAGGAGGTAACAGAAAGAACAGTCTAAAAATGACGATATTACAGTGCTGGTGACCTAGCTCCACCGGTCAGATGGTGAAGCACTGGGAGCGCGCCATAGTTTGATTTCCGTATTAAAGATCCTTGTATTGCGGTGGCAAAGGCAACCCTTCCAAAAGTATCGAGAGAGGCGTTTCAAGCAACATCAGATTTTTACCTCTGGCCTCCGCAAGCTGCAGGTCCTTTTTATAAGCCAAAGATATGCTCAGTCGGAACATTTCACGCCACACTTTTTGAACATACCCTGGATGTCACGGCATTCAATCCGATTTTCAGGATCGAGAGACTCCTTTATAGCCGCAACGGTCTTTTGTTCATGGGCCTCTCCCTTTTCGAGCTCGCTCAGGTCATGGACAAGGGATTGCAGGTTTTCCTCCGAAAGTGCGTGGATACGGCGGTGCAGATTTTTCCGGGTCTTTGCGTTTTGCTGCGGGGCACGTTCATCTTTCCCAGCTCCTCTCGCTCTCCGCTCTTCTGTTGCCAAAAGGGCCTTTCCTTCTGTCGGGAAAGGCCCTTTTTTAAAATCAACCTCGGCGTTTTTACGATTGCGCCGAGGATTTTCGTTGGTGGAGGCGGGGGGAATCGAACCCCCGTCCGACATGGGCCGACCGTGGCGGCGCTACAGGCTTAGTTTTCTTTTAATTGTCGTCCGAGGTTAGGCAGAAAACGGCCTTCCTCTTTCCAAGACCTCTGGTCTTTTCCACTTCGGCAAGGTCCGACGCGAAGCGGAGCATCCGCCTGAAATGACGTCTCCGGCGGGCCGGCAGAGGAACCCATCCTTCAACGTGGCAGGCTTAAGCCGCCAGTGCGTAGTTATTGTCGACGTTTATCGTCTTGTCCGAATGTTTAACGAGGATTACGGACATAACTCGGCCTGCTCCTCCAGATCCTCCGCGTGCCGTCGAAACCTGTCGCCCCCTAAGCAGACGACCAACTCTCCGGGGCTGTTAAGCCCCGGATGCTGTGTCGATCGCTTACGTCGATACGCGGCACCGTTGCCGCGTTATCGACGCAAGCAAATAAACCTATCTTGATATTTTAGCCCTGCAACTCAAAAACCTGAAACACCTTGAACTTCTACAGGCCTCTACGCAGGCTTCGAAACCTACGGTCCCCCAGGGGAACCTCTCTTCCCCTCTTCGAGGGGAATTCACCTTTTCCGCAACCTGTCGCCCCCTAAGCAGACGACCAGCTCCCCGGGGCTGTTAAGCCCTGGATGCTGTGTCGATCGCTTATGTCGATACGCGGCACCGTTGCCGCGTTATCGACGCAAGCAGACGACCAGCCCTGATGAGGCCCCTAAGCGGCCAACACGCCCCACCTCCAGATGTCCTGTGGAAGGCGTCCGCCCGCTTACCGGCGGGGGCTCATTCCTCGTAGCGCCCCCGGTGCCGGACCGCGCGGGCCATATCGCGCTTCGCATCCCGGTCCGCCAGGGCGTCGCGCTTGTCGTAGGAGGTCTTTCCCTTCGCCAGGGCAAGCTCCACCTTCGCCCTTCGCCCGTCCTTTATGTAGACCGAAAGGGGAACCAGGGTCAACCCCTTCTCCCGCACCTTGCTTCCCAAACGGACGAGCTCCTGCCGGCCGACCAGCAGCTTGCGGTCCCGCTCCGGCTCATGGTTGTAATAGCTCCCCTTCTCGTAAGGCGAGACGTGCATGCCCATCAGCCAGAGCTCGCCCCTCTCGATCGAAGCGTAGGAGTCCTTCAGGTTCAGGTTGCCCGCCCTGACGCTCTTGATCTCGGTGCCCGTCAGGACGATGCCGCACTCCAGGGAATCGATGATGAAATAATCGTGCCGTGCCTTGCGATTTTGAGCTACAATTTTATTGGGCATATTCCTCATCATCTCCTCCGGAGCACTTCATTATATCAGCTTTTTGTCCGTTGTAAACAATCTGGAGAAACCCTAGAGGTACACCCGGGGGACCCGCCGCGAAAGGGACAGGGGGATCTCGTAGGGGATCGTCTCGCGGAGTTCGGCAACCTCCTGCACGGTGATCTCGGCCTCGCCCTGACGGCCGATCAGGACGACCTCGTCCCCCAGTTCCACATGGTCCAGGTCCGTGACGTCCACCATCATCTGATCCATGCAGATCGAACCCACCGCGGGACATCTCCGGCCGCGGATCAGGACGGAGGTCTTCCCGGAGAGGGTCCGGCTCCATCCGTCGGCGTAGCCCACCGGGACGATGGCGATGCGCTCGCGTCCTCTCGTGATGTAGCGCAGTCCATAGCCGATCCCGCTGGAGGGCGCTGCGTCGTGAAGGGACACGACCGCGCTCTTGAATGCGAAGGTGGGGCGGAGCGTCACCGCCTCGGGAAGCCGCTTGACGGGCGAGACGCCGTAGAGCATGATTCCGGGCCGGACGGCGTCGAGGTACTTGTCGGGATGGCTCAGGATGCCCGCGCTGTTGCAGGCGTGACGCATGCGTAGGGTCCGCCCCTTATCCTCCAGGAGCGACAGGGCCCTCCCGAGCCGCTCGAACTGCATGTCGGTGTAATCGCGCCTCTCCTCGTCGGCGACGGCGAAATGGGTGAACGCCCCCTCGACGTCCAGCCCCGGAAGGGAGAACAGCTCTTCCGCGGCCCGTCCCATGTCCTCGGGCAGGAAACCCAGCCTCCCCATGCCCGTGTTCACCTTGATGTGCACCTTCGCCCTCCTACCCCTCGAGGCCGCCTCACGGCTCAGCTCCCGGGCAAAAGAGAGCTCCGCGCAGGTGCAGGTCAGGCCATACTCGACGACCGCCTTGGCGGAGCTCTCGGGTTCCTGTCCCAGGATCAGGATGTCCTCCGTTATCCCAGCCTCGCGGAGCTCGAGGGCCTCGCACAGGCGGGCGACGGCGAAGTGCCCGCACCCGAGCTCGCGATAGATCCCGGCGGCCCTCACGGCTCCATGGCCGTAGGCGTCGGCCTTGATCACCGCGAGGATGTCCCGCTTCCGCCCGACGAGGAAACGGACGACCTCGAAGTTGTGACGGAGGGCATCCGCAAAGACCTCCATGCGCGTTGGTGAGCCCGAAGACAAAGCAGCCACGTGAATCGCCTCCCTGAAACTTATGCGACCCGGGAGAGCGCAGAACGCTCCCCCGGGTCGAAAAGACCCCTCCAGTCTATTATAGCTTCCCGTTCTTCCTCTCGAGGTCGAAATCCTTGACGATCGTGCGCAGAACGCCCGACAGGAGCAGGAGCCCCAGGAGGTTGGGAATGGCCATCAGCCCGTTCAGGGTGTCGGCCAGGTCCCACAGTTCCGTCAGGAACGACTGAGCCCCCGTCCCCAGGATCTGCCCTCCCGCGGCGCCGAGCAGGATCAGCGCGATCCAGGAGATCTTCATGACAGGCTTGAACCAGATGCCGAAGAGGTAGGTCGCCGCGGTCTCGGCGTACCAGTACCACCCCAGGATAGTCGTAAAGGCGAAGAGCGCAAGGCCGGCCGAAAGCACATATTTCCCGACGACCGGCCCCAGGCCGACTTCGAAGGCGTAGAGCGTCAGCTGGGCCCCCGTAAGGTTCGCCTGTCCCGTGAGGCTCTCCGTCGTCATGATGACCAGCGCCGTCATGGAACAGATCACGATCGTGTCCATGAAGACCTCGAAGATGCCGTAAAGCCCCTGGCGCACGGGGTGGTCGACGTTGGCCGTTGCGTGCACCATGGGGGCGGAGCCCATCCCGGCCTCATTGGAGAACACGCCGCGGGCGATGCCCTTGGTGACGGCCAGCTTCACGGACCAGCCGGCCAGGGCGCCCGGCAGCGCCATGGGATCATTGAAGGCGTACTTCAGGGTGGATGCGATGGCCTCCGGGATGTGCTGCGCGTTCTTCCCCAGCACGAGGATGGAGCATATGACGTAGAAGACGGCCATGAAGGGGACCAGGTAGGTGGTCACGGTGGAGAGGCTCCTCAGGCCCCCGATGATGACCAGAGCGACCAGAACGGCCAGCACGATGCCGCTGTAAAGCGGGTCTACTCCAAACCCCAGCGAGAGCCCCTCAGCCGTGGAGTTGGCCTGGACCGCCGCGCCGATGCCGAAGGAGGCCAGGAAGGCGAACAGGGCGAAGAGCACCGCGAGCCACTTCTGCCCCGTCCCGTGCTCGAGGATGTACATCGTCCCGCCGCGCCAGTCGCCGTGCTCGTCCCTCTTGCGAAAATGGACGGCCAGGACGACCTCGGAGAACTTGGTGCACATGCCGAAGAACGCCGATACCAGCATCCAGAACAGGGCTCCGGGCCCCCCCAGGTGGAGCGCGGTGGCTACGCCGGCGATGTTGCCCGTCCCCACGGTGGCGGCCATCGCCGTCGCCAAAGCCGCGAAGGAGGAGATGGACTTGTCCCCCTCGGCCCTCTGAACTGCCTTCTTCCTCCCGAACACCTCTTTCAGGGAGAGGAAAAAATAGCGCAGCTGGGGCATCCCCAGAATGATCGTCAGGTATACGCCCGTCCCCACCAGAAGACAGAGCATGGGGGTCCCCCAGACGAACCCGTTGACGATGCTGTTGTAGTCCATGATCCTTTTCATCAATGTTGCAGGTTCCGCCATGACATTTTCCCCTCTCTCCCACTGCAGTCCGATCCAGGAATATGTTTTGGTCCTACAAGACGTCATAATAAGAATTTCGAGTGCTCCGCCGCAGCCGTACCCCCCTTCTCCAGGGCTGAAATTTCTAAAAATAAACAAGAGAAAAACAGCAATGGGGTTATTATAGCACCTTCGAATTCATGCCGTTGCCGTGGAATTGTCAGGGGAACGTCAAAGAGGGTGGAGGATCGGAGCGTTCTCCGCCAGGGACCGATGAAGGTCCAGGATGCGCTGGTTCCTGGAGCCCCTGCAGGGCAGGCCCAGGCTCCGCTGGGCGATAAGAAACGGCCCGTCCACGAGGACGTCCGAGGCGTCCAGCAGGCGTCTCCAGCCCGGCCGCTCGTCCCGGTGCGCCAGCAGGAACTCGAAGGTGTAGCCGCTCCAGGTCATCACGTCGTACCCGCGCGCCTGCGCCCCCTCGGCCAGCTCCGCCAGGGGCTCCGCCTGCTCGAAGGGCTCACCGCCGCTCAGGCTTAGGCCGTCCAGCAGCGGGTTTTCCTCCATCCGCGCCAAAAGCGGCCCCACCTCCACCCAAAACCCGCCCTCGTAGGCGTGGGTCTGTGGGTTGTGGCAGCCGGGGCATCGGTGCGGACAGCCCTGCACGAACACCGTAAAGCGAATGCCGGGCCCGTCCACGAACGACTCCTCGACGATGCCCGCGACCCGGAGACGCATTAAAGTGCCTCAGGGGGCTTTGCCCCCTGAACCCCCAGCAGGGGAACAAGTCCCCCTGCACCCCTCCTCGTATCCTCGTGGACAGGGGGGCGGCAGCTCCCCTGCCCACGACGATAAAAGGGATCCAAGGGAGCTTGCTCCCTTGGCGGGGTTCGGGGCGGAGCCCCGAGAGGGGTTTCAGTGCGATCCGGTGTGGTGCACACGGTCGTGTTCCTCGGCCTTCTTGGCGTCGTTGAACCGGTCGAGCGTCCCCACCAGGTAGCCCGTGATCCTGCGGATGCGCTCAAACCGCACGCCGCCCTCCGAGCGGCCGCATCCGGGGCAGACGTCGTCGATGACGCCCGTGTACCCGCAGACGGGGTCGCGGTCCAGCGGGTGGTTGATGGCCCCGTACCCGATCCCCGCCTCCTTCATGGCGCGCACGACCTTCTCGAACGCGTCCAGGTTCCGGGACGGGTCTCCGTCCATCTCGATGTAGGTGATGTGTCCCGCGTTCGTCAGCTCGTGGTAGGGCGCCTCCAGGCGGATTTTGTCGAGCGCGCGGATATTGTGGTGCACAGGGACGTGAAAGCTGTTGGTGTAGTAGTCGCGGTCGGTGATCCCCTCGATCGGCCCGAACCGCTTCCGGTCCATCCGGACGAACCGGCCGGACAGGCCCTCGGCCGGCGTCGCCAGCAGGGTGAAGTTCAGCCCGTGTTTCCGCGCGGCCTCATCCATGCGCGAGCGCATGTGCCCGACGATCTCCAGCCCCAGGGCCTGGGACGCCTCGCTCTCGCCGTGGTGTTTTCCGGTGAGGGCCTTGAGGCACTCCGCCAGGCCGATGAACCCCAAGGAGAGCGAGCCGTGCCGGAGCGCCTCGCGCACCTCGTCGTTCCACCCCAGTTTCTCCGAGTCCATCCAGACCCCCTGTCCCATCAGGAACGGGAAGTTCTTGACCTTCTTCCTGGACTGGATCTCCAGGCGGTCCAGGAGCTGGCGGATCACCAGGTCGATTTTTTCGTCCAGCATCCGGAAGAATCCGGCCCGGTCCCGCCCGCTCAGGAGCCCCAGCCTCGGCAGATTGACGCTGGTGAAGCTCAGGTTCCCGCGGCCCGTCACGATCTGGCGGCCGGGGTCGGCGACGTTGCCGATGACGCGCGTTCGGCACCCCATGTAGGCTATTTCGGTATCGGGCTCCCCCGGACGGTAGTATTGGAGGTTGAAGGGCGCGTCGATGAAGGCGAAGTTCGGGAAGAGCCGTCTGGCGCTGACGCGGCAGGCCAGCCGGAAGAGGTCGTAGTTGGGGTCGCCCGGCGCGTAGTTCACGCCCTCCTTGACCTTGAAGATGCTCACGGGAAAGATGGGGGTCTCGCCGTGTCCCAGCCCCGCCTCCGTGGCGAGCAGGAGGTTCTTCACGACGCTGCGCCCCTCGGGAGACGTGTCCGTCCCGTAGTTGAGCGAGCTGAAGGGCACCTGGGCCCCGGCGCGGCTGTGCATGGTGTTCAGGTTGTGGACCAGGGCCTCCATGGCCTGATAGGTCTCCCGGTCCGTCTCGCGCTCCGCCTCGCTCAGGGCCAGGGCCTGTGCCCGCGCGGCGGGACCGTCCCCGAACCGCCGCTCCAGGCGAGAACGTTCCATGGCCTGGAACGGCTCCGCCCCTCCCAGGCGGATCGTCCCGTCCGGGGCGCCGCGCAGCTCCTCGTGCAGGGCCTCGACCCACTCGGCGGCGTCGTCCGCGTCGGGCAGCATCCCGAGGGCTTTGGCCAGGTTCTTCCGGTAGAGGCCCGTGAAGGTCCTGGCGACGTAGGGGGCCAGGGCGAAGTCGAACATGGGGATGCTCTGACCGCCGTGCTGGTCGTTCTGGTTGGACTGGAGCGCGATGCAGGCCAGGGCCGCCGCGCTGCGGATGCCCGCCGGCTCGCGCAGCGTGCCGTGCCCCGTGCCGAACCCGCCCTTGAAGAGCTTTTTGATGTCGATCTGGCAGCAGGTCGTCGTCAGGGTCAGGAAATCCATGTCGTGGATGTGGATGTCGCCGTTTCGGTGCGCCTCCGCGTGCTCGGGGCGCAGGACGAAGATCTCGTTGAAGTACTTCGCCCCCTCGGACCCGTAGCGGAGCATCGTCCCCATGGCGGTGTCGCCGTCGATGTTGGCGTTCTCGCGCTTCAGGTCGTTGTCCTGCGCCTCGCGGAAGGTCAGGTCCTCGTAGATGTTCATCAGGCGGCTCTTCATCTCGCGCGCCTGGCTGCGGCGGGCGCGGTAGAGGATGTAGGCCTTGGCCGCGCGCCCGTGCCCGGAGTCGATGAGGACGTTCTCCACGATGTCCTGGATCTCCTCCACCTGGGGGACGTGCCCCGCGAGCTCCTTTTCCATACGCTCCGCGACCTGTTCCGTCAGGGCGAGCGCCGTATCCTGCCTGGCCGCCTCCCCCGTGTCCTCCGCGACCGCGGCCAGGGCCTTCAGAATGGCCCCGGCGATCTTCTCCGCATTGAACGGCACCTCACGGCCGTCCCGTTTTCGGATCTTTACGAACATGAAAGCCTCCCGATTTCTCCATGACATTTCCGCGTCCGCAGTCCGTGCGAAAAGCCCGGCCGGCCCGACAAAAAACGCTCCTCCACGTCCAAGGTGGAGGAGCGCCCGCTGACACGAAAAAAGGCATGAAAAGCCGGCACGCCCTCCCTATCGTCCGTAGGGGGTTGGCGTCTGCGGCCCAGGCAGGTCTTCTGACTCGGGATCGTCGACGTGAAAAAGCGTCCCCCCGGTCTTCCCGGATCGATCCAGTGACCTTCGGGGCCGTCTCCCCCTCACAGCGGCGGGACCGTGCAGGATTTTCGCCTGCTTCCCTCTTCGCCGGCATACGCGCCGGCACCTGCGCCTCAAGTATTCGGTTGTGCCGTTGCTCTCGGTTTCCAGAGGCCGCGTCCCGATCTCCCCGTCGCGGCAGGTTCATTATACCTCAGGTCCTGCCGGGTCCACGATGCCTCCGGGTATCCAAGAGCGGGGCAGGCCCCCGCTGTGCTGAGAAGTTGTTGGGCCGCTACTCCTCGGGCACCAGCTC
>NZ_CALIAA010000146.1 GCF_938040765.1 uncultured Fretibacterium sp. | reverse complement strand
CGGTTTCGATTTCATGGAAAAGAACGGAATAAAAGACAGCGAAATGGAAGAGAGCGGACGGAATTGAAGGAAAAACAAAGGTTGACGACGGAGGAGGTCCGCAGGCTGCCCAAGGACGCGACGTTTTCTCTGCTGGGGGTCGCCTCGCGCCTCGTGCGCAAGAAGGATAAAAACGACAATCCCTTCTGGGACATCTCGGTGATGGACGGGACGGGACAGATAGACGGCAAGATCTGGAGCAGCTCCGAGTGGTGGAACCTCGAGGGGGACTCCAGGATACGCCTCGACCCCCTCGCCGACGACGCGGCCCTCGGCCTGGAGGGGTGCACCGTCGGGCTGATGGGCAAGGTGGTGGAGTTCCGGGACCAGAATCAGTACAACTTCAACGTGGTGTACCGCGTGGATCAGGAAAAGTATCCGCCGCATGGCTTCGTGCGCCGTTCGCCCTTCTCCGACGAGGCGATGGAGGCCGAGTTCCGCGAGCGGATCGAAGCCTGCGGGGAGCCCGTCAGGGGCTTTCTGACGAGGATCTTCTTTGAGCGGGGCCTGTGGAGGGAATACAGGGCCTGGCCCGCCGCCGTGTCGGTCCACCACGCCTATGTGGGGGGGCTGCTGGAGCACTCGCTGTCCGTGACGCGGGCAGCCCTCGCCCTTGTTCGGAGCTACGCCGCCTCCGGCGTTCCGGCCGACGCGGACATCGTCGCCGCGGGGGCGCTTCTGCACGATCTGGGCAAGCTCGAGTCCTACCGCCTGTCCCCGACGCCCCAGGTGACGCTTCCCGGCAACGTCGTGGACCATATCGTCCTGGGGTACCACCGGTTCATGTCGCTGGTCGAGGAGGAGGGGTTCGACATGGAGCGGGCCCTGGCGATCGGGCACATCCTGGTGAGCCATCACGGCAGCCGGGAGTTCGGATCGCCGGTGCTCCCCGCCACGTCCGAGGCGATGATCGTCTCGGCCGCGGACGAGCTGGACTTCAAGCTCTACTGCTGGCGGGAGCAGGTGGCCCAGATGGATGCGGGGCGGGACGTGACCGACTTCGTCCCCGTGCTGCAGCGTCGGCTGTGGCGCGGTTCCGCCGCGGCTCCGGCCCCCCTGGCCGGCCCGGGCGGGGAAGAAGCTCGGCGATGAGCCACAGCCTGATCCTGTCCCGGGACCATGACGGGCGGCGGCTCGACCGCACGTTGCGGTCGATATGGCCGGCCATGCCGCTCTCCGCGATCATGCGCGGGCTCCGCATGGGGTCGGTGCGCCTGGACTCCGTTCGGGTTCGGGAGCCGGGAACGCGCGTCCACGCGGGGCAGGAGCTCTACGTCTCCTGGGAGGGGCCGGAGGAGCGGACCTTCGAGCGGCGCTGGGGGACCGTCCCGATCCTCTGGCGCGGGGAGTCGGCGCTGGTGGTGGACAAGCCCGCGAACCTGCTCGTCCAGCCCGACGTCAAGGACGGGGACAGCGTCGTGACCCGGGTCTGGGGCATGGTCGGGGGGCGGGAGGCCGGCTTCTCGCCCGCCGCGGTCCACCGCCTTGACCGAAACACGACGGGCGCGCTCGCCGTCGCCCTCAGAGGGGATGCCCTGAGGGGATTGGAGCGCCTTTTCAAGGAGAGACGCGTGACGAAGCGCTACCTGGCGGTCGTCGTGGGGCGGGCCCCCGAGTCGGGGGAGGTCGATGCGCCGCTCCTGAAGGATGCCGCGGCGAACACCGTTCGGGTGGACCGGGACGGAAAGAGCGCGCTGACGCGCTTCCGGCGGCTGGCGGGGGCGGAGGACGAAAAACTTTCCCTGGTGTCCATCGACCTTCTGACGGGGCGCACGCACCAGGCCCGCGTGCACATGGCCCACGCGGGGTTTCCCATCCTGGGGGACCGGAAGTACGGCTGCTTCGAGGCCAACCGGAGATGGGCGGAGCGGGTGCGGCGTCCTCTGCTTCACGCGGCCCTGCTGGGGTTTCCCGAGCTGCGCGATGCTCCCCTGGCCGAGCTGTCGGGGCGGACTTTCCGTGCGCCCCTGCCGGAGGACATGCGCTCCTTCGCCGCCGAGTGGGGCTGGGACGATCGGGATCTGGATTGAGTTCGAGGGGGCGACCGATGCCGAGTTGCAGAACGTGCAGTCGTTCGGTCGGCCGCGGAGCGAGGGGGATTTGAGATGATTCTGTCCGGCCTGTCCGGTTGGAGGATGTTTCTTCTGCGTTTTCTCGTCAGCCTGTTTTTCGTCGGGCTGGTCTATTGGGCGGCGGACTATTGGACGATAGGGATCTGGAACAGCCGGGAATCCCTCGTCGTGAGGGTCCTCGAGGCGGGGCCCGAGGCGCCCCGGGAGAAGGTTCCGGACGGCCGAAGCGCGGACGGGAACGGCGACGAGACCTTTCCCGCCCTCGAGCGCCCGCTGAAGGTCCTCGTGCTGACGGGGGAGCAGAAGGGGCGTACCTTCGTCGTCGTTGTGACCCGCCTTGCCGGGAGCGGCGTCGATCCGATTCCGGATCATCGCTATCTGCTGGTGGAAGACACCTTCGAGGACGGCAGCAAGCAGTACTCCATAGCCGATGCCTACCGCATCCCCTCGGTCGCCGCCTTCGTCGCACTGGTCTCGTCCCTGCTGCTGACCTTTGCCGGATGGGCGGGCTTCCGGGCCCTGCTGGGCCTGGGGCTCTCCATCGTCTGCCTGCTCTGGGGGGTGATCCCCCTGATGTCGGCGGGCTGGCCCCCGATTCCCCTGGCGTTCGCCGCCGTGCTCGTGATCTCGGTCCTGACGATCGTCTGCGTCGTCAAGCGTTCCCGCTGCCGCACGGTCGCCCTCCTCGGCAGTCTGGGCGGCGTCGGCTGCGGGTTCCTTATGGGATGGGCGATGGTCCTCTGCTGGCAGCTCAACGGGCTGGCGGGGGAGGGGGCCGCCCTGCTGGCCTCGACCCTCCCCGACATCGACGTCCGCGGGCTGCTGCTCGCCTCGATCCTGATCGGGGCCATCGGCGCGGTCCTCGACGTCGGCATCTCCATAACGGCCTCGATGGCGGAGCTCGTGGACTACGACCCGGATATCCCCCTGCGGCGCCTCCTGACGGCGGGCCTGAACGTCGGGAGCGAGGTGCTGGGGAGCATGATCAACACCCTGATCCTGGCCTATCTGGGGGCGGCGCTGCCCATGACGATCCTGATCAGCAGCGCGGGGGCCGACGTCGTCGGCCTCCTCAACGATCCGTATATCGCCCAGGAGATCGTGCAGAGCCTCGCCGGGACGGCCGGGCTCCTGCTCACGATCCCCGCGACGGCCCTGTTCTTCATCCTCCAGGAGGGGTGGACGCGCCGACGCCTCCAGGGCGGCGGGGGGGGCGTTTAGGTTATGGGGGCCGGGGTCCGTTCCGTCGTCGACATCGGGAGCAACTCCATCAAGCTGCGCGTCGCGCGCTGCCCTGCGGGGCGGATCGAGGTGCTGCTGGACACGACCGAGGTCGTCCGCCTGGGCAGGCGGACCGCGGACGGACGGCTGAGGAGGGAGGCGATCCGGAACGGAGCCCGTGTGGTGGAGGAGATGGTCCGCCGTTCGCGCGAGATGGGGGCGGAGCCATGCCTGGTCGGGACAATGGCCCTTCGCGTCGCGGAGAACGCGCAGGACTTCCTGAGGGAGATCCTCGGCCGCACGGGGCTCGAGGTCCGGATCCTCTCGGGGGAGGAGGAGGCCCGCCTCGCCTGGAGGGGTGCGCTGGACGGCTCCGACGGCGGCTCCTTTGCGGTGTTCGACACGGGAGGGGGGAGCACGGAGTTCGTATTCGGGGCCTCGCCGGGGGGCGCGACGCGCTCGGAGAGCGTCGCCGTGGGCGCGGTGAGCCTCACCGAGCGTTTCTTTGCGGCGGATCCCCCGGCCCCGGAATCCCTGGACCTGGCCCTGCGGTATGTCCGGGATCTGCTTCTTTGCAGTAAAATAGAGTGGGCGGACCCCTCGAGGCCCCCGTCGGTTATCGGACTGGGGGGCGGGGTGGTGGCCATGGCCTCGGTCAAGCTGGGGCTCCCCGGCTTCGCGCCCCTCAGGCTCAACGGCATGGAGCTGACCCGCGGGGACGTCGAGGGGCAGATGCGCCGCTACGCCGCCGCAACGCTCGAGGCACGGCGCCGCATTCGCGGTCTGCCCGCGAGCCGGGCCGACCTGGTTCTGGCCAGCTCGTGCATTGTGCTGTGCGCGCTGGAGGCGTTGGGCGCCGGATCCTTTACCGTGAGCATCAATGGGCTCCGGCATGGGCTTTTGGTTCAGATGTTCGAGTCCGACGGGCTTCTCCATTCCGACGGACTCCCTCGTCCGTGCGCGGCGGCGTCCCCGTCGGGGGCGGGAAGCGGCGGAGAGGACGATTGTGAGAGAAAGGCGGCGAAGTGATGCGAAAATTTCTGGGTGCGGTTCTGGTCCTCATGACCTTCGTGCTGAGGGCGTCCCCTGCTGCTGCGGCGTCCCCGGAGTCGTTGATCAGGGATTCCGTCGATGTCCTGAGGGCGATGCTCAATCAGGACGACACGCGGGACATGGCGGATGTCGTCGAGGGGGCCCATGCCGTTGCCTTCGTGCCCTCGATGGTCAAGGCGGGATTCATCCTTGGCGGGGAGTATGGCGAGGGGCTGATCCTGCGCAAGGAGAAGGGGAAATGGTACGGCCCGAGCTTTTATAACCTGGGGGGCGGCTCCCTGGGGCTCCAGATCGGGGCCCAGAAGATCTCCCTGATCCTCGTCGTGACGAACGAGAAGGGGGTCGAGGCCTTCCTGAGCAGCAAGACCAAGCTCGGCGGGGACGTGTCGGTGGCCGCCGGGCCCGTGGGGCGGCGCGCCGAGGCCGCGACGGACGCTCAGATGAAGGCGTCCATCTACAGCTATTCCATGACGAAGGGGCTCTTCGCCGGGGTCTCCCTGGAGGGATCGGTCATCAGCATCAGCGTCAAGCGCAACGAGGAGTACTGGAAGAAGAAGATCAGCGCGGCCGATGCGCTTCGGAAACCGGCGAACGACAAGCGCATTCGCCCCCTCGTCGAGGAGTTGGGACGCCTGGCCAAAAGGGCGAGATAGCGTTCTCCCGTGGCCCTCGGGGTCGGGGTGGGACGGACTTTTGAGGGGGAGGGGACGATTTGCAGCGGGACCGGCAAGGAGGAAAAAATGTGAAGTCTCTGTTACCTTCTCCTCAGGAGCGCGTTCTCCTGGATGGGCTCCTCAGCGGGGTGTGCTTTCTGAATACGGAGCGCCTGATCACGTACTGGAACGACGCGGCCGAGTTTTTTCTGGGGTACCGCGCGGAGGACGTCGTGGGGAAGCCTTGCTGCGATTGGATCAGTGGGACGGATCTGAACCTCGTGTCCTTCTGCAGCTGTCAGGGCTCCCTGGAGAGCTGCATCCCCGCGTCCCCGATTTCCGGAACGGTCCCTATCGTGACGAATCTGCGCCACAGGGACGGGTATTGGATCCCCCTCGAGCTGAGCTCTTTCCCCCTGTTGGGGCGGAGGGGAAAGGTGGTCGGCGCGGCCCTGGTCTTCGGGTCCGTCCGGGAGTCCAGGGACCTCGAGAACCGCCTCTCGGAGATGAGCCAGATCGCCTACTGCGACGCCCTGACGAACATCCCCAATCGCCGCTATCTCGAGGAGAAGCTCCAGGAGGCCCTCCGGCTCTGGGAGGAGGAGCGGAGGAGCTTCGTCGGCGTCATGTGCGACATCGACTTTTTCAAGAACGTCAACGACTCCTACGGCCACGACGTGGGGGATGAGGTGCTCAAGGAGGTGGCCCGCGTCCTCTCGCACAAGCTGCGAGCCTCGGATGTCGTGGGGCGCTGGGGCGGGGAGGAGTTCCTCATCCTGCTGAAGAACATCTCGGCGGAGGACCTGGTGCGCCGCCTGGACCGTCTTCGGGAGGCGATCGGCGCTACCGTGATCCAGTCCGGGATGGTGGAGGTCCGTGTGACCATGTCCTTCGGCGCCACGGAACCCCGCAAGGGAGAGACGCCGGCCTCCCTGCTCTCCCGGATGGACGACTGCCTCTACCGAAGCAAGCGCGAGGGGCGGAACCGGGTCACGTTCGAGCCGGCCTGACGGGGCTCATGCCGTATCGGCTCGTAGAATTCTTGTGGATGCGAACGGAGGAGAATTGAGAATGAAAAACGGAGCTCGTTTTGCCCTGGCGGCGATCCTGATGCTTTTTATGGCGGTGGGGGCCTTCTCCGCCGAGAGGTCGGACTTTCTCCATCTCGCGCACTTCGGGACGACCGCTCAGGTGCGCGCGGCCCTGAACCGGGGGGCGAACGTCAACGTGCGGCGCGGCAACGGCTCCACCCCTCTGGTGGAGTCGGTCTTCAACAAGGATATCGGAGTGTTCCCCCTGCTGCTCGAACGGGGTGCGGACATCCATGCGCGGGACCGGGACGGTGCCACGCCCCTGATGATCGTGGCCCTGTACGGCAAGGACCTCCTGAATCAGCTCAGGATGCTGATCGATGCCGGGGCCGACGTGAACGCCCGGGCCGACGACGGCCGGACGGCGTTGATCTACCTCTGCATGACCTCCCTGATCCACCCGCAGCCTGCCCAGGCCGTCGGGCTGCTGCTGGACTCCGGAGCGGACCCGTCCATCGTCGACGACTCGGGGAGGACCGCCCTGGAATACGCCCGGCGCAACCGGG
>NZ_CALIAA010000145.1 GCF_938040765.1 uncultured Fretibacterium sp. | reverse complement strand
AGACGCGCCTGTCTGACATTCCCCGTCAACGCCTCCACAAAGCAATCATACCAATTTGCGTCTAAAGGGAAAGAAAGGCCCCCCTGCAAGGGGGGCTGCCCCGAAGGGGAGGAGGTGTTATTGAGCGTGAAGACAACCCCTCCAACTCAACTGCGACATCGTTCAGTCCCCGGTAAGGCTCCAGCCCACGGACTCGTTCTGCAGGGTCCAGAGCCGCGCGTAGAGCCCGCCGCGCTCCAAGAGCTCCTCGTGACGGCCCTGCTCCGCCACGCGCCCTTCCTCCATCACCACGATGTTGTCCGCGTTCTGGGTCGTGCGCAGCTTGTGGGCGATCACCACCACGGTGCGCCCCTCCACCAGCGCGTTGACGGCCCGCTGTACCTCGACCTCGTTCTCCGGGTCCAGGCTCGCCGTGGCCTCGTCCAGCAGGACGACCGGCGCGTCCTTGAGCAGCGCCCGGGCGATGGAGATCCGCTGCTTCTCCCCGCCCGACAGGGTGGAGCCGCCCTCCCCCACCATCGTGTCGTACCCCTGGGGCAGCCGCATGATGAAGTCGTGCGCGCAGGCCCGCTTTGCCGCCTCCTCCACCTCGGCCTCCGTCGCCCCCTCGCGTCCGAAGGCGATGTTGTTCCGCACCGTGTCCCGGAACAGGTACACGTCCTGGAAGACGAAGGATATCCGCCGCATCAGCTTCTCCGGATCCAGCCCGCGCTCGTCCGCGCCGCCGAAGAGCACCGTCCCGGACTGCGGGTCGTAGAACCGGGCCATGACCTTCATCAGGGTTGTCTTTCCGCACCCCGACGGGCCCACCAGCGCGGTCAGCTTCCCCTGTGGGAATGTCAGGCTCACGTCCCGAAGCACGGGCTCGCCGCCGTAGCCGAACGTGACGTTTTTCAGCTCGATGTCGTGCCGATCGGGCGCGTCGCCGTCCCCGCTCATCTCGGGCTCCTCCATCAGGCGAAGGATGCGCTTTCCGGCCAGGGTGAAGTAGCGGAACAGGAAGAAGTTGAGCAGCGCCGCCGTCAGGGGGTCGTAAACACGTGTCCCGACGATGAGGAACCCGACGAAGGTCACGGGGTCGAGCGTCCCGCCGATCATCAGGTGCACGCCCAGCACGATCATCAGGGTCAGCCCCAGGCGGATCAGGGAGATCGCCAGCATCACGAAGGGCCCCATGGCCGCCTCGAGTCGGATGCTCTCCTTCATGAAGTTCCGGAAGGCGCTCTCCAGGCGGGCAAAACGGTCGCCTGTTAAGTTGTAGGCCTTGATGACGCGGATGCCGTTCATGTACTCCTGAATGCGGTTCCCCGCGTCGATCTTGACCCTCATGTGCTTTTGGCTCAGCCAGTTCTGGAGCCTCGTCGAGAGCGCGAGCACCAACACCGCCGCCGGGAGCGAGACGAACATGGCGACGGCCATGAGCGGGTTCCAGAAGCACAGGCCCACGAAGGCGATGAAGGGCAGTACGAGGCCGCCGACCATCTGCGGCACCTGATGGGAGATCGCGGTCTCCAGCAGCAGGAAGTCGCCCATGATCATGTTCACGAGGTCGCCGGGGTCACGCCGGGCGAAGTAGCCCAGGGGAAGCCTGCGCAGCTTTTCGGCGAGTTCGACCCGCCCCCGGGCCGAGGCGCTGTAGGCGTCCCGGTAACAGGCCCGGTAGGCTGGCACCTCCGCGGCATACATCACAATCAGCCAGCCAAACAGCAAGGCGCACAGCCCCCACAGCTTCGCCATATCCGGCGCACCGCCGGCCGACCAGGCAGCGAACACGGTGCGGACCACCTCGATGGAGACGCCGAACGGAACGACGTTCACCAGATAGGAGACGATCGTGCAGAAGACCGACTTGCGCAGTTTCTCAGGGTGCCCTATAGTGACGGTCCGAAACAGGTTGCCCTTCATTCCACTTCCCCCTTCCTGCTCCCGCCGAGCCTCCAGCTCTCCGCCCCGACATAGGCCCGCCACATGCGGGCGTAAAGCCCGTTTGCCGCCAGCAGCTCGTCGTGCCGCCCCCGTTCCTCGAGGCGCCCCTCCTGCAGCACCAGGATCTGGTCGGCCCTTCGGATCGAGGAGAGCCGGTGTGCGATCACCAGCACCGTCTTGCCCTTGATGAGCTCCGTCAGGGCCCTCTGGATTTCGAACTCGTTCTCCGGGTCGGCGAAGGCCGTCGCCTCGTCCAGCACCAGGATGGGCGCGTTCTTCAGGACGGCCCGGGCGATGCAGACGCGCTGCTCCTCCCCGCCGGACAGGTAGACGCCGCCCGAGCCGATGGGGGTGCCGTACCCGTTGGGGAGGCGCTCGATGAACTCGTGGCACTGGGCGGCACGCGCCGCGGCGATCACCTCGTCGTCCGTCGCGTCCGGCCGCCCGACCCGGATGTTGTTCATCACGGAGTCGAAGAACAGGAAGTTGTCCTGAAACACGAACGACACCGTGTCCATCAGCGTCTCGACCGGGATGTCCCGGACGTCCACGCCCCCGATGAGGATCTTTCCTTCCCCCTCCCTCACGTCCCAGAAGCGCGGGATCAGGCTGGCGACGGTGGATTTGCCCCCGCCCGATGGGCCCACGAGGGCGGTCACCCTCCCCTCCTCCGCATGAAAGGAGACGGACGACAGGGCACGGGCGCGCGTGGAGAGGGCGCTCGCGTTTTCCGGCCCCTCCGCGTCGTAGGAGAAGGTCACGTCCCGGAACTCGACGTCGAACCGCCTCGGCGTCCTGGGGTTTTGGGGCTCGGGAACGGGCTTCCGGCCCATCACGGCCTCGATGCGTTCCACGCCCTCGTCTATCTGCCGGCCCTGCATGGCCAGCATCGCCAGATTCATCATGGGGGCCGCCGCTCCGGGCGCCATCACCACGAAGAACAGGAACGTCAGCGCAAAGGCCTGGCCCGTCGGGTCGTCCCGAAGGATCAGGAGCCCGACGGGCAGCAGGAGGGCGAGGAAGGAGTTGGCGACCACGCGAAACAGGATGTAGCCGTTCCGACAGGCGTTGGTGAACTGGATGCACAGCCTCCCGTAGTCCTGAAGGTCGGCGTAGAAGCCCCGGAAGGACTGCACGGTACGGCCGAACACCTTGACGATCTGCATCCCGCGGACGTACTGCACCGCCGAGGCGTTGACCCGCTCCAGCGCGTCGTAGTACGCCTTCAGGTTGTCCCGGCCCTTTTTCCCGAACCAGAGGGACCCCTGAAAGGCGAGCGCGGCGACGAACGCCCCCACGCAGGTCAGCGCCAAGGGCACGCTGAGGAAGAACAGCGCCACGACCAGGACGAGCACCGTGACCGTCGCATCGACCACCTCCGGGATCTTATGGGCGACGAAGAGCTCGATGTCCTCGACGTTCTGCTCCATCGTCTTCTTGACCGCGCCGATGGTGGTGCCCGAGAGGAACCCCAGCGGCAGCCTGCCGATGTGGCGGGCGAGGCCCATGCGGATG
>NZ_CALIAA010000144.1 GCF_938040765.1 uncultured Fretibacterium sp. | reverse complement strand
TCAGCAGGAGCGCGACGTCGAAGCCAAGGGCAAGGCGCCCCGTGACGATGATGAGCAGAATGGTGCCGAAGATCCCCAAGGCTCCCCCGAGTCCGATTTTCTCGGTTTTCACTGGTGACGAAGAACTGGACATTGACAATGCCTCCTTGAAAAATGGAAAAAACGGGAAATGTGACAGATATTGTCTGTATGCCGTCTCCCGCCGTTCCGACGGATGCCGGACGCGGCGTTTTTCATGTCCCTCCTTTTCCGCGCCGGTATTGGAACGCTCGAGATACGTCGATGCCACGGTACGGGCAACGGCGGAAGTTATGATATCATTTCGCCGGAAAATCTTTGACCGCTTGACGATTCATCGTCTTCGAGGAGGTGTTCGGCGTGGGGCTGCATGGGATGAGGTTTCCGGGCCTTCGTGAAAAAGCCGGGGGGTATGTTTCAAAATATGCTTCAAAAGGCAGGGGGGCGTCGGCAGAACGCGTCGCGATAACGGGGCTTGTCGTTCTCTTCCTTTTGTCCGCGTCGTCGGTTTTCGCCGCGTCGGAGGACTCCCTGCCCTCCTATCTGGTCGAGAAGTGGGGGAGCCTGACCGGAACGCTGTCGGACGCCCTGTCCCTGAGGGACAGACAGGAGAAGCTGCCGGCGTCCGCGTGGTTCGGCGCGGACCGGACCAGCAACGCCCGAAAGATCGACGAGCTGCTGGACCGAGCCCTGGAGATCCTGGTTCAGGGGCAGGCCGGAGACCTGCGGCGTCAGGCCCTGGAACTCCGGACGGAGATCCCGAAGCTGCGCCTGGAGGCGGACGGGCTTCGGAATCGACGCATCTCGGCCCCGGAGAGCTCGCGCCTGCCCTGGGTCCGAACGCGGGCAAAGATCGACGAACGGCTCTCCGAGCTGGACGGGGAGATCGCCGACAGGGAGAGGGCCCTTTCGGCGGTCGACGCGCAGCTCGCGGAGGCGCTCCGCGCCCTGGGGCTCCAGCTGGACGACCGGCAGATCGACGTTCTGCTGAGCTCCGTGACGGGGGACGACCTGCTGCAGAACGCCGTGGTCTTCGCCAACGTCAGGGTGGTGGTCGAGAAGCTGGCGGAGCTCTCCCGGGAGGACCGGGACAATCTCGAGGTCAACCGCCGCTACAGCGGCCTGTATCTGGTGCTGAACGACCTGCTGATCCACACTCGGGAGGAGCTGGTGCGAAAAATCGACGGGGAGTACAAGCCACGGCTCGGCGAGATCGCAAAGGAGGCCGAGGCGCTGCGCAGGGAGGCCCTGGCCAAGGCCTCACAGACGGGTTACTCGGACGCGCAGAAAAAGTCCTTTGCGCTCAACGCGGAGTCCAACGCCATGACGCTGCGCGTCGCCGAGCTCTACATGCAGCTGCTGGATTCGCAGCGCAAGGGAATCCTGGACAACCTGGCCGACCTGCGGCGCAACCGCGACCTGGCCGAGAACACCTATCGGACGGTGCGGAGCTCCGGCGACCTGCGGAACCTCATCCGCTCGGGCCTTGAGCTGTTCGACTCCATCCACGCGCTCGCCATGCCGGAGATCCTTCCCTTCGAGAACGAGGCGATCCGCCGGGAGTTCGAGGAGATCAACAAGCGGCTCAAACGCTGAGATTCGGAGGGGAGGAGCCGCGTCCGACGGTTCATGAAAGCGAATGCCGCCTTCGACCGGGAGCGAGGCGGCATTCTTCTTTTTTCTGCGGGTCTCACGGCGTGGGGCTCCGCCGTCCGCTATACATACGTGTAGTCGTCGGGGGCCTGGAACCAGCTTTTTCGCCCGCTGTGCATGATAAAGCACAGGGCGGCCGTGATCAGATATCCGATGAAGAAGGGGGAGGAGGGGTATAGCCCCAGTTCCGCGTAGTGGATGAAGCCGAAGAAGGAGAGCGCCGCTCCGGCCAGGGCGACGATCCCCGCCTTGTCGAGCCTTTTGTCGATGATGAACACGGCGGCGGACCCCAGCAGGATGCCGATGATGATGGCGCCGGCCTTCACCGCCGGGACTCCGTTCCACATCACGCCGTTTTCGGCCAGAGCCTGCGTGACCTCGGGGCTGTAGCCCAGAAGCCCCGTCTCCAGGGTATGGGCCCATTTGTCCGCCGTGCCGACGGCCCCGGTGACCTGCGTGTAGAGGTAGTCCGCGACCGGCGGCACCATGGCCATGGCCACGCCCGCGTAGTGGCTTTTCCTGTTGTCCTTGAACGCCTGGGCGACCATGATGACGGCGCACCACAGAAACGTGATGGCGCAGATGGCGGGGGGCACCAGGTCGCTCAGGAAGGAGAAGAGGCCAAACACACCCGCCGCCCCCAGAACGAACCCCGAGATGATGGAGTACCCTATTCCCGCGCCGGTCCTTTTCAGACCCGCGTGTCCCAGCCACACCGTGTTGGGGATGACGCTGCCCCAGATGGCCCCGAACATGGTGCAGATGCCGTCCGCGAACTGGGCTTCACGCACGCTGTAGTCGTCGCCTGCGGCATTGGCGGCCTCCACGTTGTCCATCGTCTCGATGAAGTTGTAGATTTCGATGGGGATGATGATCGTCAGATAGGGGACCACCAGGGTGAAGCCGTCGATCAGGCCCCGCACGGTGGCGGCGGGGTTGGGGAGGTAGAGGCCGACGTCCTTGAAATTGAGGGAGGTGCGGCCCAGGCAGAGCGCATAGACGATCCCCCCCACGATGGCCACGGCCAGCGGGGGGATCTTCTTCGGGAAGAGGTAGCCTCCGAAGAGGCCGAAGAGGGCCAGAGCCAGGATGGGAAGGCCTATCAGCGGATCCCCGTAGACGTCGAATATCCCCTGGGTCGCCATCCAGATGAACCCGATGCCCGCCACCGTTCCCAGCAGGGCGGCCCGGGGGATGTACCGCTTCATCCAGGGGCCGATGATCCCCCCGAGAAACTCCACGAACCCCCCGATGAAGCAGGCCGCGACGGCGGCGGACCACTCGAGATAAGGGTCGTTCAGGGCGTAATGCAGGGGCGTGATGACGCCGAACAGGATGACGAACATCGCCGGCGTCGAGACCCCCGACGGCAGCGCCGTCACGTCGGGATGCCCCTCCTTCCGGGAGAGGCGATAGCCCATAAAGGCGTAGTACAGCCCGCCCGCCAGGAGCCCGAGGGACATCCCCGGGATCACCCGCCCGAATATCAGTTCGGCGGGCCATCCCAGGGTGTTCAAGGTTGCGATGACGATGAGGTAGTTGACGATGTTGTTCGTGATGATGTAGGTCAGGCCGCCGATATCCCCCCGACAAAAGAGTGGAACCAGGCCTCCGTTCTTCTCCATTGCTCTTCCCCCCAGTTGGCGTTTTTCCCCCGCTGCATCGTTTCGGCTCCACGCCTCGGCTCCGGGCCGCCCGCACGGGTCGTCGCGCTTCCGTTCCTCCGCGCTTCGGCCGGCCGCAGGCGGCCGAAGCGGCATGGAGCCGAGGACGCCGGTTGAATGGAAATCAGTCGGCCTTGTCGGCCTCGATATCGATGAAGTCGAATCGCGTCACGTCGAACAGCCCCATGTCCGTCAGCTTGATCTCCGGGATGACGGGCAGGGACATGAAGCACAGGGTCATGATGGGCTCCACGTCGGCGTTTACCCCCAGCTCCTGAAGCGCCGCCCGATGGAGCCGGCTCAGCCTCCGATCGACCCATTCGCCGCTCTGGTCGCTCATGATGCCGCCGATGGGCATCGGCATGTTCTCCAGGACCTTGCCGTCGAGCGCCAGCACCACGCCGCCGTTCTGGGCCTTCAGCTGCTCCACGGCGAAGGCCATGTCGGCGTCGTTCGTCCCCACCACGATGATGTTGTGGGAGTCGTGGGCTATGGACAGCGCTACGGCCCCCCGCTTGATGCCGTAGCCCTCCAGAAGGGCGAGCGCGACGTTTCCCGTGTTCTGATGGCGCTCCACCACCGCCATCTTGACGATGTCCCGTTTGGGGTCGTAGACGAAATCGCCGTCCGCGCTCAGCGTCACGTCGGCCGCCTTCTTCCGGGTGACCACGCTGCCCGGGATGATGCCGATGACGTTGACCCGCCCGGAGGAGAGGCGCATCTTCAATCTTTTCTCCGAGAAGTCCTTCAGGCGTATGCTCCCGGTGACCGACGCGATGCTGTGGTGCCTGACGGGGGGAAGGTACTTCCCCTCCCGCGCGACCTCGACCCCGCCGATGAGGACCCGGCGCACCTTGAAATGGGACAGGTCGTCCAGCAGCACGATGTCGGCGCGCAGTCCGGGCGCGATGGCCCCCCGGTCGTACAGGCGGAAACATTCGGCGGCGTTCAGGGTCGCCATGCGGATGGCGGTGACCGCGTCCAGCCCCTCCTCCAGGCAGATGCGCAGGTGGTCGTCCAGGTGCCCCAGCTCCAGGATGGTCTTGGGCTGGCGGTCGTCGCTGCAGAGCAGGCATCGCCGGCTGTTCTCGGGGGTGACGCCCTTGATGAGGTTGCGCAGGTCGTGGCACGCCGATCCCTGGCGCAGCAGGACGTAGATCCCCCGGGCGATGCGGTCCCTCAGCTCCTCGACCGTGCTGCATTCGTGGTCCGTGTGGATCAGGGCCGCCGCATAGGCGTTGAGCTCGAGGCCCTTTACGGAGGGGCTGTGTCCGTCGATCAGCTTTCCGGCAGCTTTCGCGGCCATCAATTTGTCCAGGATGCCGTCGGCCGCCGAGATGACACCGGGGTAGTCCATGAACTCCCCCAGGCCGAGGATGCGGTCGTCGGCCAGCGGCTTTTCCATCGCCGCCGCGTCGATGACGGCCCCCGCATGCTCGAACGGGGTGGCCGGCACGCAGGAGGGCAGCATGTACTTGATGTCCAGGCTCGTCCCCTCGGATGCGTCCAGCATGTAGTTCAGCCCCGCGAGCCCGCAGACGTTCACGATCTCGTGGGGGTCCGCGATGATCGTGGTGGCGCCGTGAGGGACCAGCAGGCGTCCTATTTCCTCCGGGCTGACGTAGGAGGACTCGATGTGGATGTGGCTGTCGATGAACCCCGGGGCCGCGTACAGCCCCGTTCCGTCGATCTCCTCGTTTCCCCGGTAGCTCCCCACGCCGGCGATGATCCCCCCGCAGACGGCGATGTCCCCCTCGGAGACGATGCCGCTGTAGACGTCGACCACCTTGCAGCCCCTGATCGCCAGGTCCGGGGCGACGCGCCCCGCGGCCGTGTCGATCAGCCTTTTGAGTTCCGCTTTATCCATGACGGCACCTCCCGAGTCACTCGGCCCTCAGGGCCAGGATAGGGTCGAACACGTCCAATGCGTGGACGTCCACCGGCCCGACGTCCGTGATGGCGTAGTCCGGAATGGCGGTGATGGGCAGGAAGAACATGTACATCAGCGGGTCCGGAAGGTCGCAGCCCAGCGCCGCCGCAGCGGCGTTCAGCTCCCGTTCCCGCACCGCGATCTCCTCGGGCTCCGCATCGCTGCAGATGCCCCCCACGGGCAGGGGGAGAAAGTCCAGTATCTCTCCGTCCGCCGCCAGGACCTGGCCGCCGCCGTTCCGGATGAGATGGTTGACCGCAAGGCTCATGTCCTCCGCGCTCACCCCCATGACGACGATGTTGTTGTCGTCCGGCGCACAGGAGGACGCCATCGCCCCCTTTTTCAGCTTCCATCCGGAGCAGAAGGCCAGCGACCGGTTCCCGTTGCGTCCGAAGCGTTCGAGCACGGACACCAGGGCGACGTCGTTTCGAGGGTCCGGGCGGACCACTCCGCCCTCCACCTTCAGGGTTACGTCGCGGCGCACCCGGACGAAGGGGCCCTTCACGTCCATGGACAGCACGTCGGCCTCGCCCCGGTCCACCCCTACCCGATACTCGAAATCCGCCGGCGTGGTGAGGGCGCGCTTCAGCGTCCCGCTCAGCGCGGCAGTGCGGGGGGGAGCCTTCAGCTCGTATTGCATCTTTTTGTCCTCGGCCGCCACGCGGCCCCCCGCGATGACGGTCCGCACCACGAAGGTATCCGGAGCGTCCACCAGGAGGATATCCGCCAGGCGGCCCGGGGAGATGGAGCCGACCAGGTGATCGATGCGGTACGCCTCCGCGCTGTTGATCGTCCCCATTTGTATCGCGGTGACGGGGGGGACCCCCGCGGCTATGGCCAGCCGCACCACGTTGTCCAGATGCCCCTTGCTCAGGACGTCGGTGGCCGTTACGTCGTCCGTGCAGAAACTGACCCGGCGCGCCAGGGCTGGATTGACCTCGGTGACGGCCCGTATGTTCTCGGCCAGGAAGTGCGTCACGGAGGATTCCCGGATCAGCATGTGCATCCCCTTGCGCATCTTCTCCACCACTTCCTCGTGGTCGTAGCTTTCATGGTCCAGCCGCACGCCGCCGCACAGGTACCCGTCCAGTTCCTTGCCCCGGGCCATGGGGGCGCATCCAAAGACGGGCAGCCGGTTCCGGAAGGCCTCGGCGATGGCGCCCAGGGTGTCCTCGTCGCCGCCGGTCACGAATTCCCGAACCGTCTCCCAGACCCCGTAGCACTCGGGCCATTTCTGGACCTCCGCGTGGACTTCCCGGTTGAAGTTGAAGTCTATCGTGGATTGAGGGACGGTATAGGGCGTGCGGTAGGGCGCTCCCCAAAACACCCTCAGCGGAACGCCCCTGATTTCCTCGAACACCTCCCGCAGCCCCTCGAGGCCCCCCACCGAGATGTATTCGTCCAGGCCCGAGACGATGCTGGTCGTGCCGCAGGGCACCACCGCTTTCGCGAAGCCGGTGATGCTCAGTTTGCTGCACTCGCTGTGGATGTGCCCGTCGATGAGCCCCGGGACCAGATACCTGCCGGAGGCGTCGATGATCTGCGTCCCCGGGCCGACGTGCATGCCGACGTCCGCGTCCACGGCCACGATCGTGTCCCGGAAGATGGCCACGTCGGCGGGGTAGATCTCCCCCGTCATGACGTTGACCAGGTTTCCCCCCCTGACGACGGCATCCGCCGGAATTTCGCCCTTCCCCGCCCTTACGAGGAGCTTCAGGTTCTCGATATTTCTCTCCAAGATATCTCCCCCTCTTTTCTCGTTATCCCGGCCCCGCGTTCCCGAACCTGCCGGGGCCCGTGTCTCAATCCCGACACCTGCCGCAGCCGAGTGCGCTTTGCGTCCGGCGTTCACCGCCTGCGCTTCAGCTCCGCGGCCAGGCGCTGCATCTCGGCCATCTCCTCGAGAGACGCCATGCGGCGCTTCATCCTCGCGTCCAGAAGGCGCAGGCGCGCCTCGTCCCGCCGCCGCCGCAGGCCCGCGAGGACGAGGTCCCACAGGTCGGCGTCGGCGTGCTCCAGCTCGTCGCAGAAGGCGTCCCCACGGGCGATGAGCGCCGGGGGAAATCGGTCGCCGATAGCGAGCCAACGGGCCTCCAGCGGTGCGGGAGACTCCATGAGCACCGCCAGGACGACCTCCTTGACCCGGTCGTCGGAGAGAAGCGCGAGCAGGTCCTCGGGGCGATTCGTGCGGCGGCAATCCTCCCTGCGCCACAAAAGCGAGCAGAGCGCGGCCTCCAGAGGGTCGATCTCGGGAGGGCGGGGAGCGCGGACGTCCCCGCCCTCCGCGGCGGCCTCCCGCCTGTCCGGCCCACGCCCGCGCCTGAACGACTCCAGCTCGCGCCAGAATTCGTGCGGATAGAGGCCCAACGCACCCGCCAGCTGAGGAACGCTGGGGGCGAGCGCCGAGGGCTGGAGCTGGGCGAGTCCTCCGAACAGGGACTCCACCCCGCTGCGCCGGGTCTCGGGCCGGTCCAGCAGGGGCTGCACCGCGGCCAGGTGCTGGAGCACCAGAGGCCGGGCCTTCTCGAGGGCCTGCTCGAAGAGCTCTTGGCCGCCGGGGGAGGAGAGCAGGTCGTCCGGGTCCTTGCCGGATGGGATCGTGACCACCTGGACGTCCAAACCCAGTCCCTGCAGAATGTACATGCCCCTCAGGGTCGCCTCCTGGCCGGCCGTGTCGCTGTCGTAGCAGATGCAGCAGCGGTCTCCGAAACGTTTCAGAAGCCGCGCCTGCTCCTCCGTCAGGGAGGTGCCCAGCGAGGCGACGGCCTCGGCATAGCCGTTCAGGTGGAGTCGAAGGGCGTCCATGTATCCCTCCACAAGGATGGAGCGTCCCTTTTCCCGGATGGCGCTCCGGGCCTCGTGGAGCAGGTAGAGGTTCCGGCGCTTGCTGTAGACAGCCCCTTCGGGGCTGTTGATGTACTTCGCCCCCTCGCCGTCCACGAGCCTGCCGCCGAAGGCGATCACGCGGCCCGCGACGTCGCGTATGGGAAAGGTCAGACGCCCCCGGAAACGGTCGTAGACCCCGCCGCGTTGGCCCTCCAGGACGAGCCCGGCGTCGATCGCCTCGCGGTCCGTTACGCCCGCGCCCCTCAGATGGCGGGACAGGGAGTCCCAGGAATTGGCGCTCCACCCCAGGCCGAACCGCACGGCGTCCTCCATGGTGAGGCTGCGGCGGGCCAGGTAGGCCCGTGCCGCCGCGCCCTCGGGGGCGGCCAGAAGGGAGCTGAAGAACTTTCCCGCGAGCTCCAGGACCTCGTACAGGTTGCCGGAGGTCCTCCGCCTGGGCTCGGAACGGGTCAGCTCGACGCCGGCACGGCCGGCCAGGAGCTCCAGGGCCTGGCGGAAGTCCAGCCCCTCCGTCTCCATGACGAAGGTGAAGACGTCCCCGCCGCGTCCGCATCCGAAACAGTGGTAGTTCTGGCGCTCCTGAGAGACGTGGAAGGAAGGGGTCTTCTCGTCGTGGAAGGGGCAGAGTCCCAGATACCCGCGGCCCGCACGGTGGAGCCTCACGCGGTCGCCGATGACCTCCAGGATATCCAGCCTTTCCTTGACCCGTCTGACGTCGTCGTTCTGCACGGTGTATCCGACCCCTCGAATTCAACGAAATTCAACGAAACAAAAAAGGGAGGGTCCGTGAACCCTCCCTGATTATAACGTGTCCTCGGCTTTTTCACGTCCGCTTCGCCGAACGGCACGACCCGCTGGGCTTGGCAGCCGTCTGCTTACCTGAAGAGCGGCGCCAGCACCAGCGCGACCACCGTCATCAGCTTGATGAGGATGTTGAGGCTCGGGCCGGCGGTATCCTTGAAGGGATCGCCCACCGTGTCGCCAACGACCGCCGCCGCGTGGTTGGCCGAGCCCTTGCCGCCGTGGTTGCCCTCCTCGATGAATTTCTTCGCGTTGTCCCACGCGCCGCCCGAGTTGGCCATGAAGAGCGCCATCATGACGCCCGTCACGATGGCCCCGCCCAGAAGTCCGCCCAGCGCCTCCTTGCCCAGGATCACGCCGACGACGACGGGGGAGAGCACGGCCAGAAGGCCGGGGATGACCATCTCGATGAGGGCTGCGTGGGTGGAGATGGCCACGCACTTCTCGTACTCCGGCTTGCCGGTCCCATCCATGATCCCCGTGATCTCGCGGAACTGGCGGCGGACCTCCTCGATCATGGCCTGGGCCGCGCGGCTCACGGCCTCGATGGAGAGCGAGCAGAACAGGAAGGGCAGCATGCCGCCCAGCAGCAGGCCGACGATGACCTTGGGATTCATGATGTCGATGGCCTTGATCTGTGCCGCCTGAGAGTAGGCGACGAAGAGGGCCAGGGCGGTGAGGGCGGCGGAGCCGATGGCCAGGCCCTTGCCCATGGCGGCGGTGGTGTTTCCGATGGCGTCCAGCTTGTCGGTGATCTTGCGCACCTCGCTCGGGAGCTCGCTCATCTCGGCGATGCCGCCCGCATTGTCGGAGATCGGCCCATAGGCGTCGACGCTCAGGGCGATGCCCGTGATGGAGAGCATACCGACCGCGGCGCAGGCCACGCCGAACATGCCCGCCAGGGAGTAGCTGATCAGGGTGGAGAGGCAGATCAGGAGGACGGGGATGCCGACCGACTGCATCCCCAGGGAGAGGCCGGAGAGGATGACGGTCGCCGGGCCCGTCGCGGAGGAGGCCGCTACGGTCTTGACGAAGCGGTAGTCGCCCGAGGTGTAGACCTCGGTGACGTAGCCGATCAGGACGCCGGCCAGGACGCCGGAGGTCACGGACAGGAAGACGTGCATCGACTTGGTCCAGAAGAAGAGGATGCTCAGGATGAAGGTCCCGACGATCATTATGGCGCCGGCCGCGAAGGTTCCCGCGCGCAGCGCGTAGGCCGCGTCGCCGCCGTCGATGCGCTCCAGCACCTTGTCCAGACCGGGAATCTTACGTGCAAAATCCATGACGCAGGAGGCAAAGGGGACCTTCTTGGAGATCATCATGCAGCCGACGATGGAGGCCACGATGCCCCACGCCGAAAGGAAGAGCGGGAAGCCGACGCCCCAGAGCCCCAGGGCCTTGCCGCCCTCCGTGAAGGAGAAGGTGAGCCCGATGGCCATGGCCGCAAGGATCGAGTTGACGTAGGACTCGAAGAGGTCCGCCCCCATGCCGGCGATATCGCCCACGTTGTCGCCCACGTTGTCCGCGATGACCGCCGGGTTGCGGGGGTCGTCCTCGGGGATGCCGGCCTCGACCTTACCCACCAGGTCGGCGCCCACGTCCGCGGCCTTGGTGTAGATGCCGCCGCCCACGCGGGCGAAGAGCGCGATGCTGCTGGCCCCCATGCCGAAGGCCGTCAGACTCTCGACGCTGAGGAAGAGGTAGGAGACGGCAAGGCCCACGAGGCCCAGCCCCACGACGACCATGCCCACGATGCTTCCGCCGGAGAACGCCGTCTCGAGGGCGGCCCCCGCGTCCTTCGTCGCGGCGAAGGTCGTACGTCCGTTCGCGTTGGTCGCGACGTACATCCCGATGTACCCGGCCGCGGCGCTGCAGAGCGCGCCCAGCACGAAGGCGAAGGCCGACCCGAACCCGAGCATCCACCACAGCAGCAGGGCGACGACCCCGACGAAGGGCGCCAGCCAGGTGTACTCCTTCTTCAGGAACGCCATGGCCCCCTTGTGAATGATCGTCGAGAGCTCGACGATCCGGTCGTTCTCGATCTTTCCCTCACGGAGCTTCTGAAACACCATCCACGCATAGCCGCCTGCCACGACGCCGAAAACAAGGGTAACGAACACAAGAATCAGCCACACAGTGCAAGACCTCCCCAATAATGTAGATGACGGCTCCAAACCCCCAAAGGCAGAAAAAACCGCACAAAAATCCTTCCGGCCCGAAGGGGTTCCGCTCGGCTCGTCCTTTTGCGAAGCTTGAAATTCCACCCTGATTATAGCCTATAAAACGGGATTATGCAGGCAAGACACGATAGAACTTCCATCTTTGCCGCGTGAAGAACACCGCCCGGCCGGATGCCCGAAGCGCCGAATGCGGGCGTCGGATCGATAGTACTTTACGCTCTCCTCGTGGTCTATGCGCATCGTCACGGTCCTCCTCGGGTAAAAACAGGTCCGCCGCGGTTCCCGGCCTGATCCGCGAGGTCGGGCGGGACCGCGTTTTTTCGAAAAAAGTTCCCGGCCCCGGCCATGCGCGTCATGAGGGCGCGTCCTCCCGTCCCTCCTGCTGGTAGAGCTCCCACGCGTTGCGGTAGGTGTCCAGGAAGAAGACGAAGAGGCTCAGGATGAGGGGGCCGAGGAAGATGCCCAGGAACCCCCAGGCGGCCAGCCCGCCAAAGGCCCCCAGGAAGACGAGGAGGGTGCTCATCTTGGCCTTCTCCGAGATAAAGTAGGGCTTCAGAAAGTTGTCGACGGTGCTCACGACCCCGAGTCCCCATACGGCGAGGATGAGCGCTCCCTTCACGTCGTCGGACAGGAAGAGGTAGAGCGCGCCGGGGATCCAGACCGAGGGCGTCCCGACGAAGGGGATCATGGCGAGGAGCGCCATCAGGGCTCCGGCCAGGGCGGGGTTGGGCAGCCCCACGAACCACCAGCCGAGGGCCCCCAGGACCCCCTGCACCCCGGCCGTCACGATGACGCCGAAGACGACGGCGCGGAGCACGTTGTCCGCCCGGGACATGAAGGCCTCGCGCTCGTCGTCCATCAGGGGGACGATGCCCCGGAAGTAGCTGACGATGCGGTGCCCGTCGCGCAGGATGAAGAAGTAGACGACGAAGATGATGACCTGGTGGTAGAGCATCGTGACGAGGTCGCCCAGGAACTCCTGAGAGAGCCGGAGCATGGTGGAGGTCACCCGGCCGGCGACCTGCCGCATGGCGTCCCGGAGAAACGGATACCTCTCGAGCAGGGGCTTGAGGTACCTGAGGACGACGTCCGGCAGGAGGGTGTCCGGGGAGATCCCCTTCGAGGGGTCCAGGGAGCCGACGAGGCTGGCCACCTTGCCGAAGAGCCCGTCGGACTCCCGGGCGATCAGGATGGCGGCGAAGCTCATGGGAAGGACGAGCAGCGCCGCGGCCGCCAGGGTCATCGCCATGGCCGCGAGCCCGCGACGCCCCGGGAGAACGCGACGCAGCAGCATCTGGTACAGGGGATAGGAGACGAACGCCAGCAGCATCGCCCAGACCAGGGGGCGGAAGAGCGAGGCGAGCGTGACGTAGGTCAGGAAGGCCAGGATCAGGAACGAGAAGACGAACGGCAGTATCCATCCCTTGATCCGCCGTAGCGCGTCGGGGGTTCTGAACGTGTCCAAAGGTCCGTCCTCCTTGCTAGGATGGGGTGTTGCTTCGGCGTCCTGCCCCTCATTTTACTCCAGGGCTTCGCCGGCAAAAAGGTTCCGCCTGCGAATTCGCCCTGGGCCCTTCGCGGATCGTCTTTCGCGAAGGGGGCCCCTTGCCGTCTTCGCGCCTGCCCGAGGCCAAAAACGCTGTACTATAATAGAGGCAAATCGGCCGCGGCGATCGGGCCGCGGCAGGGGGGATCCTCATGGCTTTTACGGTCAATGTTCCCAGGTGGAAGCGATTCGTCATCAGCGAGACGCCGCTCAACGGCCACAACGTCCTGGCGGAGCTGGACCCGGGCGGCGATGTGGATATCATCGCATGGCGCGTCAACAACTACATCCGGCCCCTGGGGTGGGTCGTGGAGGACGACGCCGTCGTGGACTTCATCCCGGCGGGCTCCTCCGACGGGCTCAGGATCTACCGGCGGAGCCTGGACTTCCTTCTGGTCGTCGCCTGCGAGAAGGTCCTGGGCCGCAAGGCGATCCTGCGGCACTCCATCGGGGAGGGACACTACTGGGAGTTCGAGGACGGGGACGTGACCCAGTCCGACGTCTACAAGCTCCACTTGACGATGAGCGAGATGGTGCGCCAGGACATCCCCATCAGCCGCAAGATCCTGCCCATCGACAAGGCCAAGCGCGTATTCGAGGAGCAGGGCGACTCCGAGATCGCCGAGCTCTTCGTCCGGGCGAACCTCGATCCCGTAGAGGTCTATCGGTGCGGGGCGCGCTACGGCTACTTCTGCGGGACCATGGCCCCCTCCACGGGGCTGCTCAGGGCCTTCGACATCGTCCTCTTCGAACACGGGATGGTGCTGCAGTTCCCCACCCAGGACTCCCCCGAGGGAGTCCTGCCGTTCCGGGCCGACCCCGGCCTGGGAAACGTGTTCTTCGACTACGCGCACTGGCTGAAGGTGCTGAACCTGAATTACCTCAGCAGCCTGCACCAGCGCGTGACGAACGGGAAGGTCCAGGAGCTGATCCTCATCTCCGAGGCCTTCCACTCGCAGCGTCTGAGCCGCATCGCGGAGGACATCGTCTCCAGGCCCGGCATCAAGGTCGTCACCATCGCCGGGCCCTCGGGCTCGGGCAAGACCACCTTCTCCGAGCGGCTCAAGATCCAGCTGATCGTCTGCGGGAAGAACCCCGTCACCCTGCCCATGGACAACTATTTCCTGAACCGGGCCCAGACGCCCCTCGACGAGAACGGCGAATACGACTACGAGTGCCTGGAGGCCCTGGACCTGGAGCTGCTGGAGGACAACCTGACCCGCATTCTCGCAGGGGAGGAGGTCGTGACGCCCCGCTTCGACTTCATCAAGGGGGAGAAGCGGCCGGGCAAGGTCGTCAGGCTGGGGCCCTCGGACATCCTCATCATGGAGGGGATTCACGGCCTGAACGACCGCATCGTGTCCCTTCTGCCCGAGGACAGCCGTTTCGGCGTCTTCGTCTCGCCCCTGACGGGCATCTGCATCGACCCTCACAACCGGACGAGCACCGGGGACAACCGCCTGCTGCGCCGCATCGTGCGGGACCACCGGACGCGGGGCAAGTCCGCCCAGGTGACGCTCGAGATCTATCCCAAGGTCATGCGGGGCTCGATGCGCTACATCTTTCCCTATCAGGGCCGGGCCAACACCATCTTCAACTCCTCGCTGCCCTACGAGCTGGGGGCCCTGAAGGGCTATGTGGAGCCCCTGCTGCACACGGTCGACGAGCGCTCCGAGGTGTTCGGCGAGGCCCTGCGCCTGCTGAACATCCTCCGGTTCGTGCCGTCCGTCCATATCGACGGCATCCCCAACAACTCCGTGATCCGGGAGTTTATCGGGGGCAGCTGCCTGGATGTCTGAGCTCCGGGACCCGTAACTCGAGAATTTGCCGCCTCCCTTATGGGGCACGGCATCGAGGAAGCGCCCGAACTTTTGTTCCCTGTCGGCGCTTTCATGGTCGTATAGATGCGTCGGGCTTTTGGGGGCCTTGCGGCCGTTTTGCGGTATGAGCGAGAGTTTGAGAGGGGAGTATCGATCATGATGTCGTTTCTGGAACGCCAGTTCAAGATCAGCGAAAGGGGCAGTTCGGTAAAGACCGAGATCCTGTCGGGAATCGTGACGTTCGTCACGATGTCCTACATCATCTTCGTCAACCCGGATACCCTGTCCAAGACGGGCATGGACTTCAATGCCCTGGTGGTGACGACCTGTATCTCCTCGGCTTTGGCCACGTTCCTGATGGCCTTCCTGGCCAACTATCCCATCGGCCTCGCCCCCGGGATGGGGCTCAACGCGTTCTTCGCCTTCTCCGTGGTCCTGGGGATGCAGATCGACTGGCGCGTGGCCCTGACGGCGGTACTTGTCGAGGGCGTGATCTTCATCCTGCTGACCCTGACCCGCCTGCGCGAGATGGTGGTCAACACCATACCGAAGTCCCTCAAGATCGGCATCTCGGGCGGCATCGGGCTCTTCATCGCCTTCATCGGCCTCCAGGGCGCGGGGATCGTGGTCAAGAACGATGCGACCCTCGTCTCGCTGGGGCACCTGAGAGGCAACCTGCCCGCGCTCCTGGCCCTGGGGGGCCTGATCCTGATGGCGGTGCTGGAGGCCTACAAGGTAACGGGCGCGCTGCTGATCGGCATTCTGGCGGTAACGGCCGCCGCCGTGGGGCTGAACCTCTCAGCCCTGCCCGAGTCCTTCGTCTCGCATCCGCCCTCGATCGCGCCGATCTTCGCGCAGTTCGACTTCTCCATGCTGAACCGGCTCGATTTCTGGGTCATCATGTTCACGTTCTTCTTCGTCGACTTCTTCGACACGGTCGGGACCCTGGTGGGCGTCTGCAACCGCAGCGGTCTCCTGGACGAGAACGGGACCCTTCCGAACGCGCGGGGCGCGCTGCTGGCCGACGCGATCGGGACCACGGCGGGCGCCATTCTGGGGACCTCGACGGTGACCTCCTACGTCGAGAGCGCCAGCGGCATCGCGCAGGGCGGCCGCACGGGGCTCAGCGCCCTGGTGACCGCCGTGCTCTTCCTGGCCGCGATGTTCTTCACCCCGATCGTGGGGATCGTGCCCTCCTACGCGACGGCTCCGGCCCTGGTCATCGTCGGCGTCTATATGATGATGAGCCTTCGGGACCTGAACTTCGACGACTGGACGGAGCTCGCTCCCTCCATCCTGGGCTTCATCATGATGCCCCTTGCCTACAACATCTCCGTCGGGATCGAGTTCGCCATCGTCTCCTACGTCCTGATCAAGATCCTGAGCGGCAGGATGAAGGACGTGAGCTGGCTCATGGCCGTTTTGGCCGTGATCTGCATCTTCAAGGAAACCCTGTCCTGATTCCTCCCGGCTCGCCCCCCTGTCCGGACCCATCCCTGTCCGAACAGGGGGGATTTTTGTCGGATCACGTAGGAGCGCCCCGGCTGGGGCGACCATGGATATCTTTTGCGGTGTTTTCGTCCCTTCGCTGTGGGAAAAGGTAGCCGTTTTTGGGAAAGCGTTGTATGCTTGAAGCGGATTCGGAAAGCATTGGCCGCTGGAAAAACGGGAACCCCGTCCCGTGCCCGGCGGCCGTAAGGGAGTTGAAAAAGGCCCGTGCAGGCACGTAGAGTTTTATCCGGCCGTTTTGCCTCGCTGCCGGATTTTCTGGACCGAACCGCGGAGGAGGACCGGGAGTTTCTCCCGGAGGGGGCCCTGGACCGTTTTCCGGCGGTCTGCTGCGGCATGTCCAACGGCGTCGGGGGCTGGATTGTCCTCGGGGCGGAGTGGGATGAGGATGCTCCCGTGGTGCATGGGGTCTCCGACCCCTCCGGCCTGGAACGCCGTCTGAGGACCGTCCTGGCGGGTGAGCGGGTGCTCAGTGCGGATACCGTGTCCTCGTTCCAGGTCGTGGAGGCGGAAGGGGTTCCCCTCCTGATCGCCCGGGTGGACCCGGCGGAGTGGTGGCGTCGGCCCGTCTGCGTGGGGGGCGATTATACTCGCGGCGTCTATCGCCGCATCGAGGGCGTCGACGTCGTCTCGGGGAAGCGGGCCTGTTTCCGGTTGGCCCTGGACGCCCTGGAACGGCTGTGTGGCGAATCCGCCGTTCCGGGCCTGACCGTCTCGGACCTTCACGAGGAGAGCGCCGCCTCGTTCCGGGGGGCGGTGACCGCACGGCGTCCGGAATGGCGGGAGCTGTCCCCGGAGAGGTTCTGGGCCCGTACCCTGGTCCTGTCCGACGGCGCATTGACGCGGGCGGGCTGGCTCCTTCTGGGAAAGAAGAGCGCGCGGGTCCGTGCCGCCTTCAACGAGGGGACGGAGGACGAGGAGATCTTCGAGGTCCGCAACTTGTGGCGGGCCTGGTCGGACCTTCTGCCCCGCTTCTGCTCCGGCCTGTCGGGGCCCTGTGCGGCGGCGCTGCGCGAATGCTTCGTCAACGCTCTGGTCCATGCGGAGCACGACGCGGGGAGCATCAGGTTGACCGGCAGCGGTGACCGGGTGCGCATCGAGAACCCCGGGCTTTCGCGCAGCCGTCATGGGGAGAGCCTCTGCCGCAACGAGCGCCTGATGCGGATGTTCCGTCTGGCCGGGGCGGCCTCGGGGGAGGGGCGCGGGCTGGACCGGGTCCGTTCCTATCGGTCCGGTTTCGAGCTGCGTCAGGATCTCCTCGAGCTCGTGACGATCGCGGAGCTGGACCTCGAGCGCGCCCTTGCCCTGCCGGAGCCCGCCCGGGGGCTGTCGGAGATGCCCCTTCCGGTCGCCCCGGCGGATGTGTCGGACGCCGAGGGGGATCGGACAGCCTCGGAGCGGTTCGGGGTCGGCCCCGCGGAGGAGGGAGAGAAGTCCCCGGCCTCTGCGGAGGGCGTGCCGGCCGTGGTCTCCGCGTCGGACTTCCTCGTCGTCCCGCCGGAGAGGGAGGAGGGGCTTGAGGAAAAGCCTGAGCCCGTCATCGAGGCGTCCATGGATGCGCCCGCTATGGAGGAGAGCGTCCTGGCTCCGTTGGGTGAGGACCCGGAGGCTGGTCCGATGATCGAGGAGCCGGGGGACGCGTTCAAATCCCCGGAGCCCGCGGCCGCCGAGTCCGTGTCCCCTGAGCCTGAAGCTCCCGAGGCAGCGGCGCCGGAGGAGGGGGATGTCCGCCCCGGAAACGGAAAAAACTTTGTGTTCGGCAATGCGGCCGAGGAGCTGGAGCTCGCCGTGGCTCGGATGCGGCGCGGGGAGGTACGCCAAAGCCCGGGCGAGGGGTCTCGGGACCCGGCGGAGAGCTGACCCCGCGCCAGGCGCGGGAGCAGGGGCGGCGCGGGGACTGGGACTCCCGCCGATGGGCGGCCAGGCGTTCAGACGCCCTCTCTCGCTCCGTCCGGCCCCTTCAGCCCCAGTTCCACCGGGGGGATGAGGTCCGCGGCCTTCCTGTGGCACTCCGTCCCGGGAAGGTACCCGTAGACCTCCAGGAACCCCCGGAATCCCAGAAGGTAGCCGCGCACCTTCCGGCCCTTCAGTCCGGAGCCGACCAGGAGGAATCGCTGGGTCATGACGTCCGGCATGGGCTTCCACTCCTTCAGCAGATACGCGATATCCGCGTCCCCCCTGTGCCGCCAGACGATGTAGTCCCAGGCGTAGTAGCGGGCCACCGGGCCCAGCAGGCTGGTCTTCGTCATGGTGATCTTGCGGGCCACCCCGGCCATGCCGCGGTGCTCCCAGGGCTCGAACCTCAGGTAATCCCACATGTCCCGGCATTCGCCGAGTTTTTCGTAGTTCAACGCGATCCCCTCCTTATTCCAACTCTAACTCATTTGTATGCTGCGTTGTTTTTGCTCACCTTGCTCAACGTACTTCTTTGTACGCCATCGCTGCGGTTCGCAAAAGCCGCCTGGTGAAGAATCTAAGCGATTCGCACGGCTCATTCTTCGCCGGCTCTCTGCTTATTGCCTACAAA
>NZ_CALIAA010000143.1 GCF_938040765.1 uncultured Fretibacterium sp. | reverse complement strand
GCCTCCAAGCTGTCCTACGGCCCGACGGACATGCTGAAGAAGTACGGCGTGCACCTCAGGGGACGCCCGTCCGAAGCCCGCTAGAGCTTCTCCAGGTCGTGAACGGCGGCCACGTCGATCCTGTGGTCCGCGGCAAGCGACTCCACGGTCTCCAACGCCTCGCAGGGAAACTCGCAGGCCAGCCCGCAGCTGGAGGACAGCTTGCGGGGAACGGGGGCGATGCGTGCCCCGATCCCGGCCTCCCTGCAGGACCGCTCGAACAGCAGCGCCATGCTGGTCGTCTTGAATGTGGCGAGACAGCTCAACGAAACACACCTCCCTTCTCGAAAAAACGTCTTTCCTCTCGGCTTTCTCCTCTTCAGACTTCCCTTCTTCGAGGACCGGAGCTCGCGATTTTTTGGAATCCAGGCAAGATTATACCCTCCGGCTGACTTACCGGAACGGCCTCATTTTTCGCCCGGAACGGCAAAAAGGCCGGGGAACGTATATAATGAAAAACGGCTGCCGGGGCCGCGAAGCACGGGGCAAAACGCGCCTCCCTGCAGGGGGACCCCTGGACGGCGGAGGCCATGTTTTTCGGACGGGGACCCGGGAAACCGAAGGGGGAGAACCGCACTTTCGCTTCGCCGGTACGGCAGCGCTCCCCAACGACAAAAGGGAGGCGGATTCGTGCTTTTTCTCATGATCGGGATTGTCGTTGTCGTGGCCGTCGGGGCCCTGCTCAAGCAGCAGGCGAGGCATGCCCTCCCCAACGAGGCGCCGGCACAGCCCGTCCTCAGCGAGTCCGACGAAAGGGCGCCGCAGGCCGTCCCGCTTCCCCTGGAGGAACCCGACCGCCTTGTCATCGCCGGATCCTCCGAGGAAAGGCCGGCCTCCATAGGCGAAAGGGACGAACGTCCTGCCTCTTCCGCCCCCTCGGAGGAGCGGATCGAAGGACAGGCGGGCCTACCGGCTATCCAGGAGGAGATCGACCCCCTCACCCCGGTTCTGGCTGCGGCCCCGATCAGCTCTCCAAGCGCCGTGGCGAGCGCGACGTACTCCTCCGCGGCCCCAACGGCCCTGGGCGGGGATTCGCCCTACTCCTACGGTGCCCCTCAGGAACGAAAGAAGCCGGGAGCCGCTCCTCTGCTTCTACGCTGGTGCGGAAAGACGGGCTCGCTCCAGATCGGGGATTTCGTCATCCTCGGGCCCGTCACCTACTGGTCCGACGGCTCCAGCACCACATCGGAGCCCTGCTGCATCGACATCACCCTGCCCGTCGAGTACCCGGACGAGGAGACGCCGCTTCCGGCCGACGGCGCCGTCTCCTACGAGGCCATGACGCCGCTCCAGCGCGGAATTTACCTGACATGGCTGGCAGGGGGGCGCATCCAGCCTCCCCAGCATGTCTGTTACCCGGCCCTGTGGCTCTTCGGCCTCGAGCGCCGCGTCCTGGTCGACCGTCTGGACCTGGGAATCTGCATCGGCGAGGCCTTTCGCCTGATGCCGCTTCTCCGTTGGGAAAGCCTCAAGGACAGCCTGGTTCGCTTCGTCACCTGGATGGCCGTGAAGCTCTGGCTGCCCGAGGAGGACCTTCTCGCCTTCTGTAAGACCTTGGCCGTCGTCCCCGACGAGCTGCTCGGCATGCTGCTCGGACCCTATGCCGGCTCCGGGCTGCCCCTGCCCGCCATCGTGGCCTTCACCCTGATGCGCTCCTCCCGAACCCTGAACGCCGCATCCGCCGCCGACCCGGAAAAAGGCGGCTTTGTCCCTTCCCCCATGTGCCATTCGGAGGCCCTGTTCGAACAGTTCTCCCCCCGGTATCGAAGCGCCTGCAGGGGGGGGCTCGTGCTCACCCGTCCCAGGACCTCCGTTTTCCTGGCCTACGTCCCGACCAATCCCTCGCTGGCCTCCGAGAAGAACGCCTCCGGCGGGGTTCTGGAGCTTCCCAACTTCTTCGAGAAGCTCGAAGCCTTTGCCCCTCTGATCGCGGTCTGGAGGGATCTGATGCGGGAGGTCTCCCAGACCGCCGCCGAGCGGGAGGCGAAGGAGCTGACCGACCGCCCCGATCTGGAGGGCTTCGTCCTTCGCCTTCGAGGAGAGGCCGACCCCGTGTCGCAGCCGGCCGGCCCCACCCGGACGACGCTCGCCGCCCTGGCGGACCTGATGGGGATCCCCTGCAGCGAACCGGACTCCAAACCCAGGGGATCGGACAGGAAAAGAATCGTGGAGACCGCCCGGGTGGAGGGCTATGGGATCCTTCCGAACCTCGGCATCGCGGGGAAGGATTACCATTGGGGCGACCCCGTCCTCCTCGTGCCCATGGAAATGGGCGCGCGGCTCTCCGCGGACTACTGCGCGTCCGAACTTCTGCTGGAGTTCGCCTGTTCCCTGACGGGACCCGAGGACTTCGCCCAGTTCGAGGCCCTGAGGCTTCGCCTGGACGAGTATTTCGCCCTCTCCCCGGAGGACCACGCCCGGCTTGCCGCCCTGGCGGACCTTCTGATCCCCAACCCCTCGACGCCCGAATCCTGGGGCGAGGTGCTGCGTTTCTGGCTTCAGGAGGATCAGCGCGCGGTCCTGAGGAACTTCATGACGAACTTCCTGGGGTTCCTTCCCTCGGAACGGCACCCGGAACTCCTGGGCCGGATCTGTACGGCCCTCGAGGTTGCGCCGGACACCCTCCCGCTGCCGGACGAGAGGCCCGCCCCGGAGCGGGGGAGGGAGGTCGCGAACATCCTCGCCGCGCTGTTCAAACACTCGTGATACAATGCACCTTCCGACAAGGGCATTTTGCAAGGGTTTCCGGGACGGTCGGGGAGGCTTAAAATATCCGTGGGACCGCCGTCCGGCCAAAAACTTTCAGACCGTATTTTTCAAGCCGTTTTGAGGAGGAGTCGCAGCATGTTCGATTACGTGGTTGTCGCCGACGATTATACCGGGGCCGTGGAGACCGCGGCAAAGTTCATGAACGGGGGTTACCGCACCGCCGTGACCCTGGATTCGGGTTCTCTGGGGTCCCTCAGGAAATACTCCGTCGTCGCCGTCGATACCGAGACCTTTTTTTCTTCTCCGGAACGCGCCGGCAGCAAGCTCGAGAACGTCGCACGCGACCTGATGCCCTGGAAGGACAGCACCGTCTTTTTCAAGCGCATCGAGCCGGGCCTCCGGGGCAACGTCGGACCCGAGGTACAGGCCCTGGCCCGTGAGATGGGGTTCGACACCATCATCGTCGTGTCCGCCTTCTCCCGCAGTCGCCGGGCCATCGAGGAGGGGACCGTCTACCTGGACAAGCACGAGCGGATGTCGTCCCTCACCGTGACGACCTCGCAATCCGCCAGCTCGGCCGCGACCGTCGCCCTTCTTGCCCAGGCGGGATTGAATCCCACCGAGATCCCGGCCGACCAGATCCGATCGGGCCGGACGGCGGAGATCGTCGCCAAGGAGGGATGCTATTGCTTCGACGCCGAGAACGACGAGGACCTCCGGATGATCGTGCGGGGCGTTCTGAAGGCCCGGCCCGCCAAAGAGGTGCTCTGGGTGGGGTCCGTCGGGCTCGCCGAGGCCCTGGCCACGGCCCCGAAGCCCTTCGTCTTCGTCGTCGGGACGGCCCATCCGCGAAGCGTGCGCCAGGCGCGCCAGCTGCTGGAGAATGGATTCGTCCAGACCGTCGGCGTCTCGGCTGCAGGGATTGGGACCGACCGGGCCGCGGAGGCCCTCGTCAGGGCGGCGGACGAGGCGGAGCCGCTGCTCCGCTGCGGACAGTCCATTCTGCTCATCGCGACGACGGAGGAAAAACGTTTCGTGCGCGGCGAATACCCGAACGGGGACATCGAAGGGTTCATGGACCTGATGGCGGACACGGTCCGCGAGATCATGGGACGCACGAAGATCGGAGGACTGTGCGTCACCGGCGGGGACTGCGCCGTGCGCATCGCCCAGAGGGTCAAGGCGGAAAACGTGGCCCTGGAACGGGAGATCCAGGAGGGGATCACGCTCCTGAGCCTGTCCGGAGGGCCCTTCGACAGGCTTCCCATGATCTCCAAGAGCGGCTCGCTCGGAGGCGAACGCGCCCTCGTCCACTGCATGGAGTACTTCCTTCACCACGACGAGAACCCCGACACCCTCCCCTGGATGTGAGGACACAAAGCAGATTCGCCCCCGGCCGGGAAACGTGTTCCCCGGCGCCCCTCTCAACCGTTCCCACAGGGGAACGGTTAGGGGTTCCAAGGGACTCGTCCCTTGATGAAGCCCCTGAGCGACCCGCACAACTCGCTTTCGCTCGTTGGCGGTCTGCTTATGGCAGGGTTCGGGACGGAGCCCCGAGATCCCGTCTTTCGTTTCTTCATCACGCGCGGGGGAAGCGGCGGGCGAAGTAGGCGCGGAGGCGGGCCAGCCCTTCCGCAGCCTCCTCGGACAGCGTCTCGGGGCAGGCCCTCCTGAGCTCCTCGACCTCCTCCTGCGGAAGCACGACGCGCGCGTGCCGGCGTCGCGGAGCATCCTGCGTGGGCCGGGGCCTCGGGGTCGGCGGCCCGAGGGTGACCCGGATCCCCTCGACGTCCAGGTTCCAGCGGCCCTTCAGGATGCGGAGGATGTTGCCCTTCATATTGACGATCTGCTGGGCGGCATGGGGCGTTGCCGCGGCAATCCGCAGTTCTCCGTCCTCCAGCTCGTAGGGGGCCGAGAGACGGGCCCGGACGGGCCCGACGACCGCCGCCCAGTTCCTCGTTACATCCTCCAGCCGTTCGATCCGCTCGTTCCGCCCGGGGACCATCCCCTCCAGAAGCTCCTTCAGGGACGTCACCCGTTCCAGGCGCCCGCGCCCCGCTCGAATCGCGTTTTGGACGTTTTCCCCCGCGGGCCCCTTCATCGCGCTTCCCCCCCGCCCGCGGAGTTCCCGCCCATCCGCCTGACGACGACGGAGAGGAGCTGGACGTCGGCGGGCGTGACCCCGGATATCCTCAGGGCCGCCCCGAGCGACCGGGGCCGGAAGCGCAGGAGCTTCTGACGCCCCTCCGAGGAAAGCCCCTTCACGGCGATGTAGTCGAACCCGTCCGGGACGAGCACGCCGTCCAGCCCGGCCATGCGTTCGGCCAGCCGGGCCTCCTTCTCCAGATAGCCCGCATAACGCAGGCTCGTCTCGACGTAAAAAGCCGAGTCGGGCTCCAGGGCCGACCCCTGTGGACCCGGCTCCCCGATCAGCTTTTCGACCAGGGGGTACGTCGCCCCGCGATGCCGCAGGAACGCCGCGGCCGTCAGCGATTCCTTCGGCGGCTCGGCCCCAGAGGCCTCGCAGAGGCGGTCCGTCTCCTCCGAGGGCACGATGCGGATCGATTCCAGCCGGGCAACCTCGCGGTCCTCGCACTCCCACCGCCGTTCCAGCCCGGCCCAGCGCTCCGGGCTCAGCAGCCCGAGACGATGCGCCAGCGGGGAGAGACGGCGCGCGGCGTTGTCGTGCCGCATCAGCAAACGATGCTCGCAGCGGCTGGTCAGCATCCTGTAGGGCTCGTCCGTGCTCTTCGTCGTCAGATCGTCCGCCAGAACCCCAAGGTACCCGTCCGACCGGCTCAGAACGAGCGGCGGCTCGCCCTTCACCGACAGGGCCGCGTTGATCCCCGCCAGGAGCCCCTGAGCCGCAGCCTCCTCGTAGCCCGAGGTCCCGTTGACCTGACCGGCGCAGAAAAACCCCCGAAGCTCGCGGTTCTCCAATGAAGGTGAAAGTTGATCAGGCGTTAGATACGCATAATGGATCCCATATCCGGGCCGAATGATCTTGGCCTCCGCACACCCCGGAAGGGAACGCACCATCTCGACCTGGACGTCGTAGGGCAGGCTGGTGGAGAAGTTCTGGACATAGACCTCCTTCGAGTCGGCCGACACGGGCTCGAAGACGATGGGATGGGTCCTTCTGTCCGGGAAGCGCAGGAACTTGTCCTCGATGGAGGGACAGTAGCGCGGCCCGAGGGCGTCCATCCCCCCCGTGACGAGGGGGGAACGGTGGATGCTGCGCTCCAGGATCTCGTGGGTACGCTCCGTCGTCCGGGAGAACCAGCAGGCGTAGTCCGACCGGTAGACGCGCTTTTCACCCCAGATGTCGAAGCAGAGCGGCTCCTCCTCCGACCGCTGCGGCGCCGCCGAGGATAGGTCGAGGGTGTCGAGGTTCAGGCGCGGCGGCGTGTCCGTCCTCATGTACCCCAGCCTCAGGCCCAGGGCCGCCAGGGAATCGAGCAGGCGCTCGGCCGACGCCTGTCCCATGGGGCCCGAGGGAAAGGAGGCTTCCCCCACGTAAACCCGCCCGCCGAGGTACGTCCCCGAACAGAGGACGACCGCACGGGCCTCGTAGCGCGAGCCATGACGGGTGAGGACCCCCCGGACCCGGGATCCGTCGATCGACAGCTCCACGGCCTCGTCCTGATGCAGGTCGAGGTTCCTGCAGGCGTAGAGCAGGCCCCGATAATGGGCCGCGTACCGCGCCGGGTCGCACTGCGCGCGCAGCGCCCGGACGGCGACGCCCTTCGAGGTGTTCAGCCAGCGGATCATCAGGGTGGAGGCATCCGCAGCACGGGCCTGCTCGCCCCCCAGGGCGCTGACCTCCCGGACCAGGTGCCCCTTTGCCGGACCGCCGATCGAGGGATTGCAGGGCATCAGCGCCGTGGCGTCCACCCCGAGGGTCAGAAGCAAAGTGCGGCGCCCCATCCGGGCGGCCACCAGAGCCGCCTCGCACCCCGCATGCCCTCCGCCGATCACGACGACATCATACCGGTCCTGGAACACGGGAGATCACCTCACAAGACAAACGACAACGGGGGCTTTGCCCCCGTCCCCCAGTCGGGGAACGTGTTCCCCGACGCCCTCAACCCTCAAGAAAAAAGAAAAATTAACGATCCAGGCCGTAGATTTGGGCCGGGACCTCCGGAAAGGGGTTCTCCGTCCCCGTCACGAACACCTGCCAGCCCGTGCCCAAGAGGGCGGACCCCGCCTCGCGCCTTCCCGCCGCATCCAGCTCCGCCCCAAGGTCGTCGAGGAGCAGGACCGGCCGAGCCCGGAGATATGTCCCGACGAAGCGCCCCGCCATCAGAATCAGGGAGACGACCAGCCGCCGCTTCTGCCCGCGGCTGAGGGCGGCGGAGGCGGGCCGCCCGAGACACGATACGACCAGATCGTCCCGGTGCGGCCCGGCGAGCGGACGGCAGGCACGCGCCTCCCGCTCCGCCGTCGCCTCCAGCGCCGCGAGCAGAAAGTCGGAGCCGCTCCCCGGAATCTCGGGCTCGGCCCTGAGGACAAAGGGAAAGGGGAGGGAAAGGGGGGAAAAGTCCGGCTCGGTCCTCAGGCCCTCCAGCATCCGATCGAGCACCCGCCTTCGGCTCTCCAGGATCCATCCTCCCAGACGAACAAAGGGCGGGGTCGTCCTCGCGGGAGAACGGCCCTGCCGCAGAAGGGCGACGCGATGGCGGACGAGCTGGCGATACTCCGAGAGCCGGCGCGCATAGGAGGGGATGCAGAGGGCGCAGAGCCGGTCGAGAAAACGGCGCCGGACGGAGGACGGGCCGTCGATCAGGTCGATATCCGTGGGCAGGAAGGAGAGGGAGGGAAGGCGCGCCCGGAGGTCCGACCCGCTGATCCGCTCTCCGTCCGCCTTCAGGGTCATGCGGGACGAGAGGAGCGCCGAGACCTCGATGTCCCGCTCCCCGGAGGTCCTCGCGGCCAGAAGCGCCCGCCCGTCCGGCGAGTCCCAGGCCACGGCCGAACTCACCCTCCCCGAGAACGTCCCCCACCCGGACAGGACGTTCAGGGACTCCAGAAGGTTCGTCTTTCCGGCGCCGTTTGGGCCCAGGATGAGGTTCAAGCCCGGCCCCCAGTCCGTGCGGCGCACGGACCCGAGGTTTCGATACCCCCTGAGGGCGATGCTCTGAAACCTCATCTCGAGGCCCCGAGGGAGGAAAAACGGGAAGGGGGAAACCGAACGGCTTTTCTCAGAATGGCTCCCCTTCCCCCTCCCCGGGGGCGAGTTCGGCCAGGGCCTGGAGGGGTTCCTGGCCGGGCCCGGCTTCGGCCTCCTCGTCCTCCATGAGGTCCTGGGGGCTCAGGCGGGTCGGCATGAGCATGTACAGAAAATCCTCCGAGCCCTCCCGAAGCAGCCGGGTCTGTCCCTCCCCGCCGTTGAAGTCCATGCGGATCTCCCCGCTGCCGAGCGCCTTCAGGCCGTCCTGAAGGAACCCGACGTTGAATCCGACCCGAAGGGGGTCGCCGTCGATGTTCGAGTCCAGGACCTCCGTAGTGGTCCCCAGCTCCGGCGCCCTGCCGGTCAGGCGGAACTCCCCGCCGGGCGAGAGGTGAAACACCACGAGGCGGGTCAGGGTGTTGCGGACCATGATGTCGATGCGCTCCAGAGCGGGCAGCAGCTCGTCGCGCTGGATTCTGAGGGTCGTGGAGGCCCCGGGCGTGAGGATCTTCTCGTAGTTCGGGAAGGAGGACTCCACGCGGCGCGCCGAGAACTCCAGGCCCTCCAGACGGAACCAGACGGTGGAGCCGTCGTACAGGACGTCTATCCGGGACTCCGGCGCGTTTCCCATCAGAAGGCGCACCAGCTCCTTGAGGGCCGGAATGGGAAGCAGCAGGTCGACCTCCGCCCCGGCTTCGCAGGGACACTGGGAGAGGGAGAGCCGCTTTCCGTCCGTCGCCACGATCTTCAGAAGGTCCCTCTGGGCCTTCAGCAAACAGGCGCCCAGGTACTTCGGAAAGTCCGCGGGCGTCGAGCTGGCGACGGAGCCCTCGGAGATGGCCCGGGCAAGGTCCGCCGCGACGATGGTGCACAGGGGGTCCGCCCCGTCGCTTCGGGGGATGTTGGGGAATTCCGGGACCGGCCAGGTGGCGAAGCGGGTCCGGTTCCTCCCTGCGGAGAGGGTGCCCCTCTCGTCGTCGATCTCCAGAGAGACCTTGTCGTGGGGCGTTTTTTTGAGAAATTCGCCGAAGATTCGGACCGGCAGGACCGCCGACCCCGCGGTGACGGTGCGGATGCCTTGGGCCGAGCAGCGTATCGCGGTCTTGAAGTCCGTGGCCTCCAGGTACGTCTGTTCCTCGGAGGCCGTGATCAGAATGCCGCTTATGGCGCTGATGGTGCTTTTGGTGCTGCTGGAGCGCTCGGTCATCTGCCAGGCCTTCAGAAACTCCAGGCGGTCGAGCTCTATCTTCATCGTGTTCACCGTTCCCTTCCGTGCGCTTTTCTGTCCTGGGTTCCGTCGAGGGAGCTGTGAAGAACCTCCTTGTGGACAGTT
>NZ_CALIAA010000142.1 GCF_938040765.1 uncultured Fretibacterium sp. | reverse complement strand
CGGCAGCCGCTCGCTTCGTTTGCGGGCCGATCAGTCTCAGGATAGCGGCGTAGGGGAATGGGGGCGAAGACCCCATGCATCTTTATCTCCGGTAAAATATGCACCTTTGTTTCAATTAGTGCTCCAAGGGTCTTTCATTATCCACGACAACTATGATTACGCTATGGAGGTCTCATATGTCTCAGCGACTCGAACAACTGGCCGGCGAAAGCGTCCTGGCCCACAGCGGAGAGCCCTGCTTCTGGTGGGAGGGGCAATGGCACGACGGCGCGGAGCTTCTGCGCCTGACGGACTCATGCGAAAAGGCCCTCGTTCAGGCCGGCTTCACGGAGGGGCAGCGGCTCGTCGTCATGATGAAGAACTGTCCCATGATCCCGGCGCTGTCCCTGGCCGTCTGGCGTCTGGGCGGGGCCTTCTGTCCGCTGAACGTCGCCTCCGGGATGACCGCGTTGCTGCGGACGCTCGATCTGATCGAGCCCTTCGGCGTGATCGTTTCAGATTCGGTGAAGAAAGAGGTGGGGCAGGTCCTGCAGGAGAGGGGCATTCCCTGCGTCGTCTGTCCGCCCGAGGGCCCCCTGCCCCCCTTCCATGGCAGATCCGTAACCCCGGAGTCCCGCGACCTGGCCGTCATCTTCGCAACCTCGGGCACGACGGGGCTGCCCAAGGCCGTTCCCCTCACACATTCGAATCTCATCGACAACTGTCAGAGGACCCGCGAGGCCGTTGCCGAACTGGTGCCCGGGGACGTGTTCCTGAACGTCCTGCCCAATTTCCACTCCTTCGGCTACACCGTCTCTACGGTCCTGCCCCTGACCATGAATGCCCGGATGGCCATCGTTCCCGCCTTTCTTCCCCCTCAACCCGCGATGAAGGCGATCCTCGAGGCCCCCGTCACCATCCTGTTCGCGGTCCCGGCGATCTTCTCCTATCTGATCGGGGCCGTGAAGCGCGGGTCCTTCCCCAAGGAGGGGCTGAGCCGAACAAAACTGATGATCTCGGGCGGCGACCGTCTGAACCCCAACCTGCACGAGCAGGCGCTCCAGCTCGTCGGGAAGGACATCATGGAGGGGTACGGGCTGACGGAGACCTCCCCCGTCGTCGCGGTCAACCGCAGCTACGCAACGCACCGCACGGGAACCGTCGGGCCCCTCATCGGCGGATACGAGTGGCGCCTGCGCACGCGCGAGGGACAGCCGGCAACCGAAGACGAGGGGGTACTCTGGCTTCGGGGCGCCTCGGTGACGCGGGGCTATTTCCGCGCCCCCGAGCTCACGGCGGAACGCTTCGACGGCGACTGGTTCAACACGGGGGATTACGTGCGCATCGAGGACGGATATATCCGCATCCTGGACCGCGTTACGGACATCATCATCGTCGGCGGCTTCAACGTCTACCCGCAGGAGGTCGAAAATGCCCTGGCGGAGCACCCGGACGTCCAGACGGCCATCGTCGTCGGGATGCCTCACCCCGTCAGCGGCGAGATCGCAAAGGCCTTCGTGCAGCTCAAGGAGGGGGGGACCGTCACGGAACGCGACCTGATAAAGTTCGCCAAGGAACGACTGGCCCACTTCAAGGTTCCCCGCAGCGTCGAGTTCGTGGACTCGTTTCCCCTGTCCGGGACGGGAAAGATCCTGCGCCGCGTGCTGCGCCAGCAGGCCGCGGAGAAGGGCCTGTGACCCCCATGGGGAAGAGGATCCGACTGGCGACCTTCAACGTGAACTCCGTCCGCAGCCGGCTTCCGGTCCTGGAACGCTGGTTGCCCGAGGGGGACGTGGACCTCCTCTTCCTCCAGGAGACCAAGGCCACGGACACCGACTTTCCGGCCGCGGCCTTCGAGGCCATGGGTTACTCGGTCCGCTTCTGCGGAGAGAAGTCCTACAACGGGGTCGCGGCGGCGGCCCGCGACGCCAGGGCCCTGGAGGATGTGACCTTTGGATTCGAGGACGGCGAGGAGCCCGGCTTCCCGACCCGCGTCGCCCTGCTTCGCTGGGGGGAGCTCACGGTGCTGAACACCTATGTGCCCCAGGGCAAGGCGCTTGATCACCCCGACTACGAGGTCAAGAAACGTTTTCTGGATCGGGTCCGTGCCATCGTGGAGCGCGAGGCGGCCCGCCCCTTCGTCTGGGTCGGGGACCTCAACGTGGCCCCGACGGAGATCGACGTCACCAATCCCGCCAACAAAAAGGATCACGTCTGCTTCCACACGGACATCCGCGCAAAGTTCGCCGGGACGGCCGAGGGGCTGGTCGACGTATTGCGCCGTTTCCGTCCCGACCCCGGGGAATACACCTTCTTCGATTATCGGGTGAAGGACGCCCTCGACCGCAACATCGGCTGGCGGATCGACCATATCCTCGCCTCTCGTCCCCTGGCGGAGCGTGCGCTCGACTGCTTCGTGGAGCGCGCCCCCCGGGGTTGGGAGAGGCCGTCGGACCACACGCCCCTCGTCGCGGACTTCGCGCTCTGAGCCCGACGGCCTTGAGACCCCTGCAGCTGGGACAGGACATACCCGTTCGGGACCGGGACAATCCGCCGGGACTCGCGGGGTTCTCCTGTCCCTCAGAGGACGGGGTGCTGTTCGGCAGCGTCTACTACGCCGAGGGGAAGGGCAACCCCACCATCCTCATCTGCCACGGATTCCCCGGACTGGAGAAAAACTGCGACCTGGCCCAGGCCCTGCGTCAGGCGGGATTCAATGTCGTCACCTTCTCCTATCGGGGCGCATGGGGCAGCCGCGGCGTCTTTACCTTCGCCGGAACGGCACGGGACGTCGCCAACGTGACGCGCCATGTGCTGCGCCGCAAGCTGCCCTTTCCGGAGCGGTTCGACGCCGATACCGTCATCCCCGTCGGCTTCAGCATGGGGGCCTTTTCCGCCCTGCGCGCGGCGGCCGCGTGCCCGGAGATTCGGAGCCTCGGCCTGATCGGGGTCTGGAATATCGGCCGGGACGCGGAGGCAAGCCGGACCGACCGTCCCCTCAAGGAAAGGCTCGACAGGCTTCTGGTCGGGGCCGGATGCCTGGAGGGCACGACCCGCGCTGCCCTATGGAATGAAATCTTATGGAGGACGGAGGAGTTCGACCTCCGCCGCGACGCCCTCTCCTGCGGGGGCAAACGCATCCTGCTGCTGGGTGCGGCGCAGGACGAGGCCGTACCCGGCGATGTGCATCAGCGGCCCCTGGCGGACCTGCTGCGCAGGGTGGGAGCGGAGGTGACGGAGCGCATCCTGCCCGGCGACCACTCCTTCTCCGCGCACCGCTGGGCTATGGTGGGAGCCGTCCTCGACTGGCTGGGGGCTCTGGGGTATTGAGCCCCTTACGTATAGACTGAAATCACTCCGGCGGCACGCCGGGGATATCGATCAGGGAGGACTGAAAATCGCTATGGAGACTTGGATCAAGGCGGACGACATCTGGTCGTTGTGGGCAATTATCGTCGGGTGGGCGGCCGTGAGCATCTACCTGGAGCAGAGGTACCACTGGGCCGCGAAGGTCAGCGGCGCGATCATCGCGCTGCTGGGAGCGCTGGTCCTGGCCAACCTGGGGGTCATCCCCACGGACAGCCCGGTCTACGACAGCATATGGGGCTACGTGGTGCTGCTGGCCGTCCCCATCATGCTCTTCAAGGCGAACCTGCGCAAGATCTGGCTGGAGAGCGGCAGGACATTTCTGGCGTTCCACATCGCGGCCATCGGAACCGTCGCCGGTACCGTCCTGGGCCTGCTTTTCTTCGGACGCTGGATGCCGGAGGCGCTTCAGGTCGGCGCCATGATTACGGGCAGCTACATCGGCGGCACGGTCAATTTCGTCGCCATGTCCTCCCAGTTCCAGGCCTCGCAGAACGTCATCAACGCCTCCATCGTCGCGGACAACCTGAACATGGCGCTTTACTTCTTCGTGCTCCTGGCCATTCCCAGCATCGCGTTCTTCCGCAGACACTACGCGCATCCCTATGAAAAGGGCGCCAACGAGGGGGTCGGGGAGGGCGAAAATCGCGCCGCAAGCTACTGGGGACGCAAGGAGATATCGCTTCTCGACATCGCAAAGGTCGTGGCCTCCGGCTTCATCCTGGTGGCGGTCTCCGTCAAGCTGGCGGACTGGATGGGAGCGCATCCCTCCCTGCCGACCGCCCTGCGGGGTATTCTGGGCAGCAAATATTTCGTCGTGACGACGCTGACGGTGCTCATCGTCACGCTGTTCCCCAAGTTCTTCGAGGAGGCCCGAGGCTCCCAGGAGATCGGGACCTTTCTTATCTACATCTTCCTGGTGGTGATCGGAACGCCCGCCTCCATCAAGGCCATCCTGTTCCAGAGCCCGATCATCCTGCTATTCTGCTCGTTCGCGGTCGTGGTCAACATGGCGGTGACGCTGCTGGTGGGCAAGCTGTTCGGCTTCAACCTGGAGGAGCTGCTCATCTCGTCCAACGCCACGATAGGCGGCCCGACGACCGCCGCGGCGATGGCCATCAGCAAAGGTTGGGACGACCTCGTCCTCCCGGCGATGCTCGTCGGCGTCTGGGGCTACGTCATCGGGAACTGGATCGCCATCGCCCTGGGGCAGGCCGTATTCCCCAGAATCCTTGGTCTGTGAGCCCTTCCGGGATGTCGGCATGAGAGCGACTCCGATCGAGCCCTCCCCCGTTGCGTTCACCTGGACCGGCTCGCGGTCCATCCCCATAGAGGAGTGCGGTGAGCCGCTGGTCCCCATCAGCTGCTGTCCGGAGCGCGTTCTTGTCCGGCCTCAGTATTATTTTCAGGGCCTGACCCACGCACTGCCGGAGATCTACCTCCGCGAGGGCGTATTCGAGCGTCTGCTGACGGCATCCCAGGCCCTGCCCTCCGGCCATCGGTTCGTCGTGCTGGATGGATGGCGTCCGCTCCCCCTGCAGCAATCGCTCTTCGACCGCTACAAGGACGAGCTGGCCCAGAAGCGGCCCGAACTGGATGAGGAAGCGCTGAGGGAGCTGGCGCGCCGCTTCGTTGCAGAGCCCAGGAGCGATCCGCGCTGCCCCTCCCCCCACAGTACGGGGGGCAGCGTCGATCTGACCGTGGCGGACCCCATGGGGCGCATCCTCCCCATGGGGTCGGAGTTCGACGAGACCTCGGATCGGTCGGAGACCCTGTATCTCGAATCCCGCACGGATGGGGACCTCTCCGAGGGGGAGCTCCGGGCACTCGGGAACCGCAGGCTTCTCTATCACGTCATGGTCTCCGCGGGGTTCACGAATTACCCCGACGAATGGTGGCACTTCGACTACGGCAATCAGAACTGGGCCCTGATGTCCGGCCGTAAAGCCGCCGTTTACGGCCGGGGTGTCCCCGCGCTGCGCTGGCTGTAAGTTCTTACATGACAAGAGGCGGCGCCGGGAGCTCCCGGCGCCGCCTCTGCCTGTCAATCCTCCAAGGCGTTTCGGACCAGCAGATACGACGCCCCTCGATAGTCCCTGCGGTCAATCAGGGGGATGCCCCCCTCGAACCTCATGTCGGACCGGATGTAAAGGGTAAGGCCGTCCGCCTCGGTTTTGACGTATTCCCCTCTCACACTCTCATATCCCAGCTTGGATTTCTTCAAGTGATCGGGTGCGCCATTCCCAACGAGAATGGATTCGCTCTCCCCTCAACACCCCCGATACATCCCCCAGTAAAGATACCCTACGGAGCCGCGCTCCCGCAGCAGAGCGGCTCCTTCCGGAGTAATCCGGAAGGCCGGATCCTCCGCCCCCAAGGCCGCATTCGCGAGGGGGAAAAGGCAGGCCAGCAGAACGACAGCCAGAAGTTTCCTCAATACCACGTCACTTCCCTTCCTGATCTTCAATACCTGGATTGCCTCCCGCAGGGGGCAGACTCATCCAAGACGGACACCCCGCAGGACACGGACATTCTAGAGCGGTACCGACCGTTCCGTAAGGGCATTTTACCGGAAACCCCCATCGCCGCCGCCCGTGAGAGGAGCGAGGCATATCTTCGAGCCGGCGAACTCATCGACCTCCTCACTCATCGACATTCCCACTTTACTTCGCTGCGTACTTAAGTTAGCATAATGGAGACGGGGCGAAAAAGACGGCGCACAGGGTCGGCGCCCGTAAAAAAAACCCTCGACGCGATGACGCAGCCCCGGAGCGTCTCCGTCCGCTTTCGGAACTGCGGCCTTCCGGGTCGTCGACCTCACACGACGCCGGCGACCGCATCATTCGATAAGATAAAAGGAGCGAGAGTCATGACGCAATCCCCGAAGGATATCAGTCTGCTGGAGATTTTCGAGGTTTTGAAGACCAAGCGTTTTGTGGACATGACCCACGCGTTCTCCGCCCAGATCCCCCACTGGCCCGGCTTTCCTCCGGCGAGGATGGAGACCGTCTACCACTACGACGAGGGGATCGGGACGCTGGGCTCGGGGTTTCTGGCCCACCTCTATACGCACAGCGGCCAGTGGGGCACGCACGTCGACCCGCCCGCACACTTCATCAAGGGAATGCGGACCCTGGACGAGCTGGACGTGAAGGAGATGATCTGCCCCCTGGCCGTTTTGGACGTCCACGAGAAGGCGGCGAGGAACCCGGACTATGCGGCCGCCCCCGAGGACCTGACGGATTGGGAGCGCCGAAACGGCCGCCTGCCCGAGGGGGCCTTCGTCGCGCTGCGCACGGACTGGCACAAGCGCTGGCCGGACAAGGCCGCGTTCGCCAACGCCGATGCGGCCGGAGCGCCTCACTTTCCGGGCTGGGGGATGGAGCTTCTGCGGGTTCTCTGCGAGGAGCGGCACGTCCGCGCACTGGGACACGAGACCACGGACACCGATCCCGGCTGCACCGGAAGCCTTCCGGGGGAGACCTACGTGCTGTCCCGGGACATCTACCAGATCGAACTGCTGACGAACCTCGACCTGCTTCCTGAGTGGGGCTCCCTGGTCGTCGCCTCCTGGCCCAAGCCCTACAAAGGCTCCGGGTTCCCGGCCAGGGTGTTCGCCATCCTGCCCTGAGCCACCGGCCTCGAGCAGCGAAACACCCCGTGCCCCGAATGCGGGCGCTCCCCACCTCGAACGGGGCAGCGCCCGCATATCGTGCCGCGGTCCATGAAGCGTCAACTCCGCCCGTCGAGGACCGCCAGCAGCTCCTCGGAACCGGGCCTCCGGGTGTAGTCCGACTCCGTCCAGGCATAAAGGATCCTTCGTTCCTCATCACACACGAAGACGGCCGTCACGGGGAGCTCCCAGCTCTCGTCGCCGTTGTACTTCGAAAGGTCCAGCCCCTTGGCCCGGTAAATATCCCGAACGGCCGGCTCGACCGCGAAGACCAGGTCCAGGCTCCGAGCATAGGCGTTGCCGGGGTCGCTCACCAAAGGAAAGCCCAGCTTCAACTTCTCGGCCAGCGCATCCATCCGATCTCCGGTCATCGGCGAGAGGGCGACGATATCCGTATTCCTGGAACGGAACGCCTCGAGGGCCGCGCTATAGTCCTGCAACTGCAGAACGCAGTAGCCTCACCACGCCCCCCTGAAGAAGACCAGGGCCAGCCGACGGGAAGTCCCTCGAGGTTCCGTCGCTCCTAGCGTGGGAGGAAGCGGCGGCAGAAAGTCCCACACCCTCGGCGTCCTGCGCACCATCGCATCCACGTTATCCTGAAACCGCCTCATGATCCTCCGCTGTTCCTCGGTGAAGCGCGAGGGAGAGTCCGAACGGAACCGATCCAGCTTTTCCTTCAACGACATCTTCCAGCCTCCTCCATGCAGAAAAAATTTTCCTCGAATGACCTCTGAAATCAATTATATCCGACGGTGCTTCGTACCGGCATAAAGCCGTTTGCTCAGAAGCCGCTCTTCCAGACCGCACCTTCCGCATTCTTTTACTGAAGACCTTTCCTCTTTTTCGGGTCAGGTTTTTCCCTTCAATTTGACAACTTTCCCTTTTTCCCCTATTCTTCAAAAACGAGGCGTTTCGATTTGTTTCGGGAAATAAGTTGACGTCTCCGCGTTAGAGGGCGAGGGGGAGGAGACCGTGAATGACGCATACGGACGAAGGATCGATTATCTGCGGCTTTCCGTGACCGACCTCTGCAATTACCGCTGCATTTACTGCATGCCGGACTCGGGAGTGCCCAAGAAGGAGCATTCGGAGGTTCTGTCGGTCGAGGAGTGCATCGACGTGGCGCGACATCTCATCTACGCCGTCGAGGGCTTGATCTATCTTTCTATTGCCCTCAAACTTGAACGGGATCGTTACGATACCGACGGTGAGGATTCCCATATTCTTCGCTTCACGGGCGATGACGGGCGCTGCACCGGTTCCCGTTCCGCCGCCCATACCGGCGGTGATGAAAGCCATCTTCGTGCCG
>NZ_CALIAA010000141.1 GCF_938040765.1 uncultured Fretibacterium sp. | reverse complement strand
GGGCTGGTGCCACATCACCAGCAGCCACGGTGTCACCGGGGTACCGCGAACGGCTGGTGCAGTTCGGGGCGGATGATCACCTGATCGGGACGCTGACGAAGACGCCGCTCCGCGGCGTCTTCGTGGGGGTTCTCGTCACGGTCCTCATCCAGAGCAGCAGCGGAACGACCGTGATGACCGTCAGCTTCGTCAATGCCGGGCTGATGACCCTGAAGCAGGCCATCGGCATCATCATGGGGGCGAACATCGGCACAACCGTGACGGCCCAGATCATCGCCTTCAAGATCAACGACTTCGCCCTCCCCTTCATCGCCCTGGGGGTCGCCCTGGCTCTTTTCGGCAGGTCGAAACGGCAGCGCTACTTCGGGAACGGGGTCGTCGGCTTCGGACTCCTCTTTCTGGGGATGCAGACCATGGAGGGCGCCACCCGCTTCATGGCCTCCCACGGGGAACTGCTGCTCTTCCTCAGCTCCAACCCCCTCTACGGGGTTGCGGCCGGCATGATCCTGACCATGATCGTGCAATCCAGCGCCGCCACCATCGGGCTCACGATCGCCATGGCCTCACAGGGGCTTCTGGGGATCGACGCAGCCATCCCCATCATCCTGGGGGACAATATCGGCACCACCATCACGGCCGTGCTGGCCGCCCTCGGGACCAACCGCTACGCGAAACAGGCCGCCGCCGCCCACGTGCTCTTCAACCTTCTCGGCGTCGCCATCTTCCTCTCCTTCCTTCCCTTCTACAAACTCGTAGTCGTCCAAACGGCCTCGGACGTCGGGCGTCAGCTCGCCAACGCCCATACGATATTCAACGTCGTCAACACCATCATCTTCATTCCCTTCGCCTCCCAATTCGCCCGGCTGGTCCAGGCGATCCTGCCCATCACGGAGCCCGCTTCGGCCTCCGGGGTCTTCTACCTGGACAAGAAGCTCCTCGACGCCTCTCCGGCGGCGGCCGTCGAGGCCGCCAAGGACGAGCTGATGCACATGGGGGATATTGTCCAGAACATGCTTCGCATCGTCCGCCGGGCCTACACGGAGCAGGACATCGACCCCCTGATGACGCAATTCGCGGACCAGGAGAAGAGCGTCAACGAGGTCAACAAGGCCATTTCCTCCTACGCCTCGGAGATCTGGCAGCGGGGGCTCTCCGGGGAGGTCTCCACGGTCCTCGGCTGCTACGTCAACGCCTCGGGCGACCTCGAACGGGTGGGGGACCATCTCGAGAACCTCATGGAGCTGAGCGTGATACGCTTCGACGACGGCTCCCATTTTTCCGAACAGGCCAACCAGGAGTTCTGGGACATGTTCGACACGGCCGAGCAGGCCCTCTCCTGCGCCCTTTTGTCCCTCAGGACCGAGGACACGGCCAAGGCGGACTACGTCATCCACGACCTCGAGGACCGCATCGACAGCCAGGAAAAACGATACCGCAGGAATCACATCGACCGATTGAACCGGGGAGAATGCGATCCCGAGAAGGGCGTCCACTTCATCGACATCCTGAGCAACCTCGAGCGCATCGGCGACCACAGCCACAACATCGCCTACTTCACCCGCGACATCGCCTCGGTCAACGCCCAGGAGACCGCCAGAAAGCCGCATTGACGCATTGAATCGAACGGGAAAGATGAAGAGTCGGGCGCAATGAACTTATCCTATGCCCTTACCATTACACGATGAAGAGGAATCCGATGCAGGTCAAAAATTCCATCCGCGCACGAGGACGCCTTCGCGCGTGCCTGTTCTTTCTTTTGGCGGCGGTTCTCTCGGGGATCGCGGCATTCGCCCTTCTGTATCTCCTCATCCCCCTCGATCAGGAGCAGGTGACCCGCATCGAGGCGTCCCCCGCCCTCTACGACGCCCGGGGACGCCTTTTTCACCTCCGGCTCTCCTCGAACTCGGAGTGGCAGATTCCCATCCCGCTCTCCGAGATGGGAAAATGGCTGCCGCTGGTTGCCGTCGGCGTCGAGGACGGCCGGTTCTACCGCCATCCCGGCATCGACCCCCTGGCGCTTCTGAGGGCCACAGTCCAGAACATCGCCGCCCGGCGCGTCGTTTCCGGGGCCTCCACCATAACCAGCCAGCTCATACGCCTTTCCATATCCGAGAGAGAACCATCAAAGAGGGAGTCATCCGGGAGGGAGCCGTCCGAACGTGGCCCGGCGGTCCCGGCGCGGAGGGCCCGCAGCCTGGGGACCAAGGTCCGGGAGTTCATTCAGGCCATGAAGCTGGAACGGGTGATGACGAAGGAAAAGATTCTGGAGAACTATCTGAATCAGGCGCCCTTCGGCGGCAACATTCGGGGCGTGCAGGCCGCGTCCCTGCTCTATTTCGGCAAGCCGGCCCTCAAGCTCTCCCCGGGAGAGGCCTGCCTGATGATCGGGATGCTGAAGGGCCCTACCCTGTACCGTCCCGACCTGAGGCCCGAGGCGGCGCGGCGCCGTCGGGACACCGTCATCCGATTCCTGAGGGATCGGGGTGTCCTCACCTCGGATACGGCTCAAAGGGCGCTCCTGGAGGACCTGCCCCATCGCCGCTACGCCCCCCCCCTGCGCGCCTTCCACTTCGCGGAGCTCGTTCTGGAGAACGGGGTCGCGGGAAACGGCGACGGCAGGATCGACACAACTCTGGACCTGGAGATCCAGACGAAGCTGGAGTCCCTGCTCCGTCAATCCCTTTCGGACCTGCCCCGCGAGATCACCCTGTCCGCTGGAATCGTGGACAACCGGACGGCCCGGCTCGTCGGGTGGGTGGGCAACGCGCGGTTCGGGGACGGGAGCCGCAACGCCTGGGTGGACTGCGGACGGGCTCCCCGTTCGCCGGGTTCCCTCCTGAAGCCCTTTGCCTACCTCTCCGCCGTCGATCAGGGATTTCTGACCGCGTCCTCCCTTCTGGCGGACTCCTCCATGGCCTTCTCGGGACGGGCCCCGCGCAACTTCGACCTGAGCTACCGCGGGGCCGTCAGCACCCGGGTCGCCCTTGCCGAGTCCCTGAACGCCCCGGCGGTGCGCGTCCTGCGTCTGGCCGGGCCCGACCGGGTACTGCTGCTGATGCGGGAGTGCGGCCTGGCCCACCTCACCCAGCCGGCCACACACTACGGCGATTCCCTCATCCTGGGCGGCTGCGAGGTCACCGTCATGGAAGCCCTCGAGGCCTACACGGCACTGGCGTCGCTGGGACGCCACCGGCCCCTGAGCCTCACCCCCTCGCCGCTTCCTCAGGAGGAGACCCGGATGGCCTCGGAGGCCGCCTGCTGGATCGTCAGCGACATCCTCGACAACAGGAGTCGGCTGACGACGTTCTCACGGGAAACCCTGGGTCAGTACTGGCACGTCGCCCTGAAGACGGGCACCTCCTATGGGCTTCGGGACGCGTGGAGCGCGGCGTGGACCCCCGACTACACGGCCGTCGTGTGGGTCGGCAACCCCGAGGGGGACCCCTGGCCGGGGCTGGTGGGCGCCAAGGCCGCCGCTCCCGTCGCCGTCAAACTTCTCCGAACGATCTCGCCAAGGTCGTCCTGGTACGGCAAACCGGCCGGGCTCGGCCTGCGCACCGTATGCGCGCTCTCCGGCCAGCCGCCCACCGCGGCCTGCACGTCGACCCGCCTGGACTGGTCGATCGAGGGGGTCACCCAGACGACGCCCTGCAGCCTCCACGTCATCCGGCGGGGGCAGCCGACGCTGATGCTGCCCGCCGAGTTCTCCTCGAGGGAGACGCCGCAGGAGCAGATTCAAAGGCGCGCCGTGCTCTCCATCACATCCCCCATCGCGGAGGCCGTCTACACCTCCGCCCCGCTGGACCTGCGGCAGAGGATCCCGATGAGGGCGGAGGGCGCCGTCGGAAGGGTATGGTGGTACCTGGACGGGATTTACATCGGCTCGGCCCTGCCCAACGAGACCTTCTTTCACCGCGTCCCCGACGGCCGACACGTCGTGGGGGCCGTCGACGAGGAGGGACGCAGCGCCTTCACGAACGTCTCGGTCGTCACCCCCGGAAGGAAGCGCGGGGCGGACATCCTGCTGCGCTGACCACGGGGCCGGGGCCGCTCAATCCCTTCCCCCGCGGCCGTAGCGCGATCTCGGAGCGACGTCCGTCCCCCTGCGGGCCCGGGGTTCGTCCTCCGGGTAGAGCCCCCATCGGGCCAGCCCGGCACGTCCCTGCTCCAGCCGGGAGAGGGCCAGAGGCAGCAGCTCGACCATGACGTGATCGTCCTTCAGGCGGATGGCGCCGACCTCGCACCGCTCCACCTTGAGGGCCGTACAAATCGCGTTCAGAACGCGCCCCACATCCCGGGCCCCGCCCTGGCTGCTGCGCAGGCGCGTCATCGTGCCCCTGGGACGGGATCCGGAGCGCCGCGGCGTCCCCGCAGCGTATTCCCCCCGGCCCGTGCCCCGGCTGCGGCGCTCGCGCTCGCGCTCGAGGTCCGCGCCGAGGTTGTAGCCCTTGGCCGTCCGAGAGTTGAGGGAGCTCAGCAGCTTCGCGACCAGGACCTTGGGCTCGGCCCTCTCCAGCAGGTCCTCCGCCCAGCTCAGGTAACTCGAATATTCCGTCTCGAGCGGCGCGGAGAGCAGTTTCTCCTCCGCCACCTCGCGCTGGACCGTATGGATGCGGTCCAGGCCCGGAACGTCCTGCCACTCGACCTTCATCTGCGTCGTCCGCAGCATGGCGCGGAAGCGCCCCGCCTCGACCGGCGAGAGCAGGATCAGGTTCGTCCCCTCGTTTCCGGCCCTTCCGGTTCGGCCGCTTCGATGCACGAAGGTCTCGCGGTCGTCGGGCAGCCCCAGCTGGATGACGTGGGTCACCCCCTCCACATCCAGACCGCGGGCGGCGACGTTCGTCGCAACCAGGCAGGGCATGGAGCCCGACTTGAAGGAGGCCAGCACGGCGTTGCGCTCGCGCTGCGTCATGTCCCCGTGCAGGGCCGCCGCGTTGAACCCCTCGTCCTGCAGCCGCTGGGCAACCTCGATGGACTCCATGCGGGTATGGCAGAAGATCAGGCTGCGCCGGGGATGCTCCCAGAGCAGGATGTTCACCAGCCCCTCGAAACGGCGGCGCGAGGGGACCATGTAGACCCGATGGAGGATATCCTCGTGCTGCTCCCCCTCCTCCGTCAGGGTCAGGGTCAGGGGGGTGTCGAGGTAGCGGTCCGCCAGCGCGCGCACCTCGGGGGGCATCGTCGCCGAGAAGAGCCACGTGCGGCGATCCTCCGGCAGCGCGTCCAGGATGGCCTCCAGCTCCTCGCGGAACCCCATGTCCAGCATCTGGTCGCCCTCGTCCAGGACGACGCAGCGAATGCCCTCGGTCCTCAGGCTGCCGCGCTCGATGTGGTCCCGCGTCCGGCCCGGTGTCCCCACGACGATCGCCGCCCCCTCCCGGAGGCCCCTGAGCTGAGGCGACATCTCGAGCCCTCCGACGAGGGACACCACCGAGACGTCGAGGTAGCGCACCAGCCACTCCGCCTCCCGGGCGGTCTGCTGAGCCAGCTCCCGGGTCGGGGCCAGCACCAGAAGATGCGGCGAGCGCTCCGAGACGCGCATATCCTGCAGGAGGGGCAGGAGAAAGGCCAGGGTTTTCCCCGAACCCGTCCGGGCCCTCACGATGAGGTCCCGTCCCCGCCAGTCGGATTCCAGAACCCGGCACTGCACGGGGGTGGGGGTCTCGAACCCCTTCTTCTCCAGGGCACGGGCAAGCTCGTCCCTCAATCCGTAAGCGCCGAACCCCTCCTCGGCCGTCCCGGCGTCCTCCCGGCCATAGACCTCCAGCTCCCGGTACTCGTCCCTCTCCAGCCCTTTCCCGTCCCCATTGTCCTTCAATAAATCACTCATAACGTTCAAACATTCCTCCAAAATCATCCCGACTCGTCGGCGGCCGTGCATCCGCCTCTCCAATCCATCATTTACAATGCCATCATTTCCAAGTCCACGCTTCCTCAGGACGCCATCGCGTTGAAAAAGCGCGTGATCTGCCGTCTGAAGATGAGGTGAACGATGTCCGTGGGGCCGTTGCGGTTCTTCGCGAGGCTCAGCGAGGCCTCGCTGTCCACATCGGGCTTGGACTCCTCGTAATAGTCCGGCCTGTAGAGGAACATGACGGTGTCCGCGTCCTGCTCGATGGCGCCGGAATCCCGAAGGTCCGACAGCATGGGCTTCTTGTCGGGGCGCTTCTCCGTCTCACGCGAGAGCTGCGAGAGGGCGAGTACCGGGCAGTCCAGCTCGCGGGCAACGCCCTTGAGCATCCGCGAGATCTCCGCGACCTCCTGCTGCCGGTTGTCCGTGGAGCGCCCGCCGAAGCTCATGAGCTGGAGATAATCCACGACGATCAGCCCGAGGTTCTCGTGGCGCGCCTTGAAGCGCCTGCACCGGGCGCGGAAATCCATCGTCGTCAGCATGGAGCTGTCGTCGATGAAGATGGGGCGCCGGGTCAGGATCCCGGCCGCATTCTGCAGCTCGTCCCAATCGCTCTTGCCCATGGTCCCCGTGTTCATGGCCTGGATGTCCACCTGGGCCTGCGAGCCCAGCATGCGCTGCACCAGCTGTTCCGACGACATCTCCAGGCTGAAGATCAGCACGGCGGCGTTGCGTCCCCCGCCGCCGAACTGGGCGATGTTCAGCGCAAACGCCGTCTTTCCCATGGAGGGACGGGCGGCGACGATGTTCAGGCTCCCGGGCTGAAATCCGCCGGTCAGGCGGTCCAGATCCGTAAAGCTCGACTCGAACCCGCTGACGTCGGAGCCGCTCTGCTGGTACCGCTGTTCGATCTTCCGGAAGGTCCCGCCCAGGATATCGCGGACGGGGCGGAAATCGACGCGGTTGTTGTTCTGGGAGACCTCGAACACGGCGCGCTCCGCCTCGTCCATGATCATGGCGCTCTCGAGGTCGCTCGAATAGCCCAGGCTGACGATCCGGCTCCCCGCATCGATCAGGCGCCTCCGAATCGATTTTTCCCGGACGATGTCGGAGTGATACCCGACATTGGCCGTGGTGGGGACCTCCGCCACGAGGGAGGCGAAAAAAGGCTGCCCCCCAAGCTTCTCGAAAGCCCCCCTCTTGAGCAGTTCCTCCCCGAAGGTCACAAGGTCGACCGGGCGATTTGCGGCATACATGTCGCTCATCACCCCGAAGGCCGTCCTATGGTTCAGGTCGTAGAAATCGTCCGCGCTCAGGGTCTCCAGAGCGATCCCCAGGGCCTCCTGCTCCAGGAGACAGGCGCCCAGGACGGCGCGCTCGGCCCCCAGGTTCTGCGGGGGCACACGGTCATAGAGCTGCATGGACAAAGCGGGACGGTCAGGCGCCTCGAACCGTCACGGACAGCACCATCTCCGCGGCCACCCCGGAGTACAGCCTCAGGGTGAAGGGGTGGGTTCCCGACTGTTTGACGGGCTCGGCCATTTTTATGTCGCGCTTGTCGACCGCGACGCCATGCTGGGCCTCCAGGGCCTCGGCGATCTGCGCCGCCGTGATGCTGCCGAAGAGCTTCCCGTTCTCCCCCGCCGTCGCCTCGATACGGACGGTCCTGCCCTGGAGCGTCTGGCGGGCCGCCTCGGCCTCCTGACGCAGCTTGTCCTCCTTTGCCCTCTGATGCTTCTGACGCTCCTTGAGGTCCGCAATCTTCCCGGCCGTCGCCTCGTCGGCAAGGCCGCGGGGCAGCAGAAAGTTCCGGGCATATCCGTCGCTCACGGTCAAAAGCTCGCCTGCACGGCCCACTTTGTTCACATCCGCCTTCAAGATAACCTGCATCGGACGCACCTCTCCCTTCGAATCGAATTTTCGAGTACCGATTCTCAGATTTCGAGTACCCGTTCAACTATCCGCCGGCACATACGTTCCCCGCGGTCCTCCCGGCTCGCGCCTCCCCAACCGGCCCTCATCCCTTCGCCGCGCCTCCACGGCGCCTCAGGTCGAAGATCATATCCCCCGCCCCGAGGAAGACGAGCCAAAGCCAGAACACGGGAAGGGCGAAAACCGCCAGGGCGAGGCAGCGCCAGAACACGCCGACGCGCCGGCGCACAAACCACCACCAGATCAGCGACAATCCCTGGACGAAGAAGAAGACGTTCAGCACGATCTTCAGGTTCATCGCAAACATCGCGCCCGGCGTCCAGTCCGAGGCGAAAAAGCCCATGAGAAACGCCAGAAACATGGCGGGCAGCAGGGTTCCGGAGAAGCGCCAGTCCGAGAACGGAGGAAGCGGAGGGGGGCTCTGCGCCCGTCCCCTCTGGCAGAGCACCCCGAGCCCGTAGTTGACGAACGCCTCGAAGAGCGATGAGACCAGGACCAGGGACGGCAGCATGTAGGGGAAAA
>NZ_CALIAA010000140.1 GCF_938040765.1 uncultured Fretibacterium sp. | reverse complement strand
AGGACGCGGGGGGAAAATGTTTTTCTTCCTGGAGGAAGGGAGAGGATGCGGAGATGGAACGGACGACGGTCGGTTACGACAAACTGAGGCATTACATGCAGAGGATGTTTGTGGTGGGGCTGAAGTACCCTGAGGAGTCCGCCGAGATCACGGCCAGAGTGTTGGTTGAGGCGGATGCCAGGGGACATGCCTCGCATGGGGTGGCTCGGGTCAGCATGTACGCGGCCGAGGTGTGGGACGGAAAAAATGTCCCGCAGGCAAAACCCGAGATCGTGCACGAGACGCCGGTCTCCCTGGTGATCCAGGGGAACAGGGCTCCGGGGTTCCCGGTCTCGAGGACGGCGATGGAGCGGACCCTGGAGAAGGCCGAGGAGAACGGCACCTGCATGACCGTGGTCCGCGACTCCTGCCACTTCGGCATGGCGGGCTATTGGGCGGAGCAGGCGGCCGACCGCGGCATGATCGGCTGGGCATTCACCAACACGCTGGGCGCCGCGATTCCACTCTTCGGCAGGGAGCGGCTGTTGGGGACCAATCCGATCAGCGTGGCCATCCCCACGGGCAGGAAGCCCCACTTCATGCTGGACATGGCGACGACGACCGTGGCGTTCGGCAAAATCGAGGTCGCCGCCCGGCGCGGGGGAACCATGCCGACCGGATGGGCCGTCGACGGGACGGGCACGGACACCACGGATGCCGTCACCGTCGCGGACACCGGCCGCGGGAACAAGAGCCCCTACGGAGGCCTGCTCTTTTTGGGCGGAGCGACGGAGACCCTTGGAGGGCACAAGGGCTATGGGCTGGGCCTGCTCGTCGAGCTTCTGACCTCCGGCCTCTCCATGGGCACGGCGTCGTTCGATACCTACGGAGACGGCTGCGGAATCTGCCATTGCTTTCAGGCCATGCGCATGGACCTGTTCGGGGATGCCGGTGCGGTGCAGAGGCATGTGGCCGGCATCCTGGATCGGATTCGCTCCAGCCCCAGGGCCGAGGGGCAGGAGCGCATCTACATCCACGGCGAAAAGGAGTTTGAGCGCCGGGAAAAGGCGCTGAAGGAGGGGATCTGGCTCGACCCGGCCACGTGGAGGCGGCTGGACGAGTACGCCGACAAGTTCGGCGTGGAGCGTCTGGAGCCGTAGGCTTCGACCGGGGAGGGGAACGCTGTGGAACGGGGAGCCTTAGAACAAGGATTGGAAGGGCTGCTGCTGTCCTTTGACGAACAATATCCCTGCTGGACGCCTGCGATGCTCGCGTTGGCGGGACTGGACCGGTCGGCGGCCGACGGGCTGGCGCGCGAGGGGCTGCTGGAGTTCGAGAAGGGGATTTACAGCCTGTCGGAGGCGGGGAGGGAGGCGTTCCTGAGGCTGGCGGGCGAGGCCTGCCTGCCCTCGAGGCCGGGCGTGACGTCCGACAGGGTGCGGACCGCGCTGCGGGGAGAGCTGATGCTGCTCCTGGACAAGCGGCACCTCCAGCGGTGGGGGGTGAAGGAGTACGTCTCCCCGTTCCAGTTCGCGCTGCCCCAAGTCGCGGGAGCGGACCTCTTTGTCATGGACGGGGAGGTCCCGGTCTGGCGCTATCCCGAAGTGTCCGTCTTCAGAAAGATGGCCGAGGATTTCCCGGAGACGGGGGCGGCCGCGCGGAACCGGCCCATGCCCTACGCCGGAGAGGTCCGTGCATGGCTGGAGGCCAACGCCCCGGGCCTGTACGACGCGGAGTTCGACCTGCTCTACAAGAGCCGGTACGACTTTCAGGTCTACGCAAAGTTTCCGCCCCTGCCCGCGGATCCCTGCGGCCTGTTCAATGCCGATCGCTTCCTCTTCTCCTTCATGCCCCCTCCCGTGCCCGGGAACCTGACCCAGTATCTGGAAAAAATCGGGGAGTTCCAGATGTTCCTGACCATGCTCAGGAGGCTGTACCTTCCGGGCTATGTCGACTTGGATGCGATGGACCAGGACGGCATCAACTGGCTCCTCTTTGCCTTCGAGGCGGATGGCGATGCGGAGCGCTGCGCGAAGCTGCTGAGCCCGATCTCCGAGGCTCTTCCGGGGACGGCGTCGCCCCTGGAGCTCTGGAGCGTCAGCCTGGAGGGGCTGCGAAACTACCCGGGGGGGCAGGCGGAGACGATATGGGATATCCTGCCCTTTGCCGCCCACCCCATATATCGGCTCACGTAACCTCACCTTTTTCGTAACTTCCCCTACGGCATTACCGAAGCGGGAGGGCGGAAGGCAAAAGGACGGGCCTCCCCGAACAGGGAAGCCCGTCCTTCTTTTTGCGTCCGAATCGAGGGGCTTATCGCTTCTGGGGAACGATGCCCGGTCCGTCGGCATCGAGGACGAAGCGCTTGACGATCTCCTGGAGGTGCTCGGCGGTCTCCGCCATGCGCTGGGCTTCGCCGGCGATCGACTTCGCCGCCTGGGTCGTCTCTCGGGTCGCCGTGTCCACGCCTCTGCCGGTCTCCACGATCTGCGCCGTCGTCTCCGTTACCTTGCGGACGGAGTTGCTGATCTCGGCACTCGACGCCGCCTGCTCTTCCGAGACCGCGGCTACGCTCTGGACCGACTCCGCCAATTTGTTCAGCGCGGACAGTGCGTCCTTGAGCTTCCCTTGGGTTTCGAGGGTCTTCTTGGTCGTCTCGCCCAACAGGCTGCCCGTCCGCTCGGTCGCGGCGATGGAGTCCTTGGAGTGCTCCTGGAGCCCCGAGATCAGCTCGTTGACCTGCGATGCCGCCTGAGCCGATTCCTCGGCCAGCTTGCGGACCTCCTCGGCCACGACCGCGAAGCCCCGTCCCGCCTCGCCCGCGCGTGCCGCCTCGATCGCGGCGTTCAGCGCCAGCAGGTTCGTCTGATCGGCGATGGATGTGATGATGGATACGAATCCCGCTATGGAGTCCACCGACTTTTCCAGGCCGCGGAGCCGTTCGATGCTTTGAGCGGAGAAATCCTCCGCATTTTTGATGTCCTGAAGCGCTTTGTTCAGTTCATCGGAGGAGCTCTCGGCCTTTTCGGATACCTGGGCCGCGCCCTCGGCGCCGCTTGTGGCCGCCTCCGCAGAGGACTGGGCGCCCTCGGCGATCTCCTGGATGGAGGTATTCGTGTCCTCGAGAGACGAGGCGTTGCTCTCCATCAGGTGAAGAATGCGCTCCATGGACGCGGAGACCTCCTCCATCGAGGCGAGCGTCTCCTCGGAAAGGGCGGCCAGGGTCTCGGACTGATGGGCCGTGGTATCGGCTGCGGACCGAATGTCCGTCATGCTGCCGTGCAGGGAGGCAACGGTTGCATTCAGCTTCCCGGCGACCTGGGACAATTCGTCCCTGCCGGAATCGTCGTAGTGGATGGTGAGGTCGCCGGACCCCAGGAGCTCCGTTTCCCTCTGAATGTTCGAGATGCTGCGCGTCAGGCCGCGGTTGACAAGCACGATGACAAGCCCCGTCACGATGAGGGCGGCGGCGGCGATGACGAGAAGAAGAACCGTTAGGGCATTGACCCGGGCCCGTACCTCATCCATGGGAAAGGCGACTGCGAGGAAAAAGCCTATCCCCGTGGGGGTGAAAAACGCCTTGGAGTCCCTGCCTTCGTAGCGGTACTCCTGAGAGCCCGTCTCCCTGGCGATCATCCTCTGCGCGACCTTCCTGAGGGACTCCGGGATCTGGGGCCCCGTCGCTAGGTTCACCTTCAGGTTATCCTCCTGGCGACTCCCGGACAGAAGCATGCCGTCCTCAAGCAGCAGAAAGCCATACCCCTTGTCGAGGGTGCGGATGTTCCTGACAAAATCGTCGAGCGCGTCCAGAAGGATGTCTCCTCCCACGACACCCAGCAGTTTGCCGTTGTCGTCGAAAAGTGCCCGGGCAACCGTGACGACCGTTTTCTTCAGTTCCAGGTCGATGTAGGGATCGGAAAATGCTACCTTACCTCTTCCCTCTACGGCCTTTCTGTACCAGTCCCGGGTGCGGGAGTCGTAGTCCCA
>NZ_CALIAA010000139.1 GCF_938040765.1 uncultured Fretibacterium sp. | reverse complement strand
GGCGGTCGAGGCCAAATGGCAGAGGGTATGGCAGGAGAAGCGGTGTTTCGAGGCGGAGACGGACCCCTCGCGTCCCAAGTTCTACTGTCTCGAGATGTTTCCCTACCCCAGCGGAGCCCTGCACATGGGGCACATCCGCAACTATTCCATGGGAGACATGCTCGCGCGCTTTCTCCGCAAGAAGGGGATGAACGTCCTCTACCCCATGGGCTTCGACGCGTTCGGAATGCCCGCGGAGAACGCCGCCATCAAGTACAGGACCAAGCCGCACGACTGGACCTGGAACAACATCGAGCACATGACCAGCCAGCTCAAGAGCATGGGCTACAGCTACGACTGGAGACGCCGCGTCGAGACCTGCAACCCGAACTACTACCGGTGGAATCAGTGGATATTCCTTCAGATGTACAAAAAGGGCCTGGTCTACCGCAAGGAGGCGCCCGTCAACTGGTGCGGGTCCTGCGGAACCGTCCTGGCCAACGAGCAAGTGGTGGACGGCGGGCACTGCTGGCGCTGCCATTCCTCCGTCACCAAGAAGAACCTCCGGCAGTGGTTCATCAAGATCACCGACTACGCTCAGGAGCTGGTGGACGACATCGAGACGAAGCTCGGAGGCTGGCCGGAGCGCGTGCGCATTATGCAGCGCAACTGGATCGGCCGCTCCGAGGGCGCGCAGCTCACCTTCCGCGTCCCCGAGCTGGACTACACCATCGAGGCCTTCACCACGCGGTTCGACACGGTGTTCGGCATCACCTTCATCGCCCTGGCGCCCGAGCACGAGCTGGTGAGGAGGATGATCGAGCGTCTGCCTGAGGACGAGGCCCGGAAGCTGAGCGATTTCGTGGCCCAGGTGGGGGCTCAGAGCGCGATCGAGCGCTCCGACGCCGGCGCGGAGAAGCTGGGCTGCAGGACCCCCTTCTGCGGCCGGCACCCCGTCACGGGGAAGCCCATCCCCATCTGGATCGCCAACTATATCCTGACGGACTACGGCACCGGGGCCATCATGGGCGTCCCCGCTCACGACCAGCGCGACTTCGACTTCTGCCGCAAGTACGGCATCGAGGTCATCCCCGTCATCCAGCCGGAGGGCGGGCACCTGGACGGCGCGACGATGACGGCCGCCTTCGAGGACGACGGCATCGCCTGCAACTCCGGCCAGTTCGACGGCCTGCCGACGGCCCGGGCCATCCCTACGATGATCGCCTGGGGCGAGCGCGAGGGGTTCTGCAAGCGCGAGGTGAACTTCCGCCTGCGCGACTGGCTGATCTCGCGCCAGCGCTACTGGGGCACGCCCATCCCGTTCGTGCACTGCCCGCACTGCGGCGTCGTGCCCGTCCCGGAGGAACAGCTCCCCGTTCTGCTGCCCGAGGACGTCGAGGTGAAGGACGTCGGGCGCTCTCCCCTTCTGGACATGCCCGAGTGGCTGGCCACGACCTGTCCGCAGTGCGGCGCTCCCGCGACCCGGGAGGCGGACACGATGGACACGTTCTTCTGCTCGTCCTGGTACTTCAACCGCTACTGCTCGCCCGACGACACGAAGGCCCCCTTCGAGAGGGCGGACGTGGACTACTGGATGGCCGTGGACCAGTACATCGGCGGCATCGAGCACGCCTGCCTGCACCTGATCTACGCCCGGTTCTTCACGAAGTTCCTGGCGGACATCGGGATGATGAAGGTTCGGGAGCCCTTCATCAACCTGCTGACCCAGGGCATGGTGATCAAGGACGGCGCCAAGATGTCCAAGTCCCTGGGCAACGTCGTGGACCCGACGGAGATCGTGGAAAAGTACGGCGCGGACACGGTCCGGCTCTTCATCCTCTTCGCCGCGCCGCCCCAGAACGATCTGGACTGGTCGGAGAGGGGCGTGGAGGGAGCGCACCGCTTCCTGGGACGCGTGTGGCGCTACGTCGAGGAGCACCTCGACGTCCTGAGGTCCACAGGAGATCCCATCCCGATGAATCGGCTTCAGGACCCCGTCCTGCGGGACTTCAAGCGCAGGATCCACACGACCATCGAGGCGGTGACCCGCGACATCGACAGGGAGAAGCAGTTCAACACGGCCATCGCACGCCTGATGGAGCTGACCAACGCCCTCTACTCCTTCGCCGCCGAGGGCGCGGAGGCGGACGCCCTGCGGCGCGAGGCCGTGAACGTCCTGCTGAACTGTCTGTCCCCGTTCTCCCCCCACATCGCCGAGGAGCTCTGGGAGATGCTGGGCAACGCGGACCCCATCAGCGTCGCCCCCTGGCCGGTCGCCGAGGCGGACGCCCTGGCTCAGGATGCCGTGACCGTCGTCGTGCAGATCAACGGCAAGGTCCGAGCCAGGCTGGAGCTGCCGGCCGGGCTGGACGGCGCGGAACTCGAGGCCCGGGTGATGGCCGACCCCACCGTCAGGGAACGCCTGGACGGGCGCCCCGTCGTCAAGACGATCGTCGTCCCGGACAAGCTGGTCAACATCGTCGTCAAGGGCTGAGGCACCCGGGCGCTCGACATCGGCATCCCCCCATGTCCGACCCTTTCCCATGTCCCGCCTCATCGTAATCGAGGGGCACGAGGGCCAGCGCCGTCAGCTCGCGGAGCAGCTGGCGGCCCTCTCCGAAAAAGGCTTCGCCCTGGCGGGAAAGCTCGAGGCCGGCACGGCGTTCCGGGACTGGAAGGAGCTCTTTGCCTCCGCGGGCGGGCGCGGCCTGTTCGACGCCCGGACGGTCACGGTGGCCGAGGGCGCGGAGGCGCTGGGTCCCTTTCCCGACGAGCTGGCCTCCATCCTGGAGGACGGCCAGGAGGGCGACGAGGCGGAGAGCGTCGTCGTCGCGACCTTCGCGGGGGACACCCGGAAGATTTTTTCCAGGGAGACCCTGGCACTCAAGAGGATTCTCTTTCTCAAGGCGGAGGCGTCCGTACCGCCCTGGAAGCGAAAGGACTGGCTCCTCGGCCTGGCCCGGGAGCGCGGCTGCCGGCTGAACCCCGCGGCCGCGGCCCTGTTGGGCGAGTCGCTGGAGTCCCAGGAGGAGCTGCGCTCGGAGCTCGACAAGCTGTCCTTCTACGCCTCCGGCAGGGAGATCGGGGTCGACGACGTGAGGGCGCTCTCCTTCGACGAGGGGGCCAAGGCACTGCTTCAATTTCTCGACGGACTCTGTCAGGCCCGCCACGGTGAGGTGGTGCGGAGCCTGTGGCACCTCCGGTCCGATCCCTCCCCGCTGCGTCTTTTGGCCGCGTTGGGCAACCGCCTGCGGCCCGCGCTTTATCTGGCCTGTTTCCCGGAGGACGAGGCGGCGGCCCTGCGGGCCTCCGGCGGTCCCCGGGACCACGCCGTGAGGATGTCCAGGTTCGCCCTCGGGAACTTCGGCGCGGAGGCGATCAAGCGCTTCATGCTGGGGGCCGCCGGCCTCTCCTGGAGGGAGAAAACCTCTGCCGCCGGGGGCTGGCCGGACTTCGAGCTCCTCCTCTGGGAGCTCCTGCGCCGCGCCTCCGGTAAGGGACCGGGACAAAAACCGGATCGCACCCCGTCCCGATACGGCAAGAGGTAAATGTGCTACAATCGAAGCGGAAGCCGCCCTCCGCGGGCAGGCGTCCGGCCACGGGCAGGCTTCCGGGTCCGCTCTCAACATCTCTCTTATCCGCTATCTGAGAAACGGAGGCGAAGGTCGATGGAAGTACGTTTTGTGCAGCGAGGGACGGAGATCGACGACAAACTGCGAGGCTACATGGAGGGCAAGGTCTCCAAACTGGAAAAATTCTTCAGGAAGATCCTGAACAGCCAGGTGGTCGTCAGCCTTCACAAGGGGAACTTCAACGTGGAGACGACGGCCAACGCCAATGGCGTCATCCTGCGGGCGGAGGAGAACGCCAACGATCCCCGCAGGGCTTTCGACCAGGCGTTGAAGAACCTGGAGCGCCAAATCAAGCGCCACAACGACTACCTCAAGAAGAAGGGGCAGTACCAGGGCGACGCCGAGTTCTCCTTCAGCCTGGACGAAACGGTGGAGGCCCCCCTCGAGGGCATCGAGCTCCAGGACCCCGTCATCGAAAAGGTGAAGAGGATCCCCGTGCATCCCATGGACCCAAAGGAGGCCGCGATGCAGATGGACCTCGTGGGACACACCTTCTTCATGTTTCAGAACGCCGATACGGGCGACATCAACGTCGTCTACAAGCGCAAGGACGGCAACTACGGACGCTTGGAGCCCATGAAGTAAGGGCTGCGGCAAAACGCGCCACAAACACGCAGCATACGCGAGAGCGGCCCTCGAGGGGGCCGCTCTTTTGAGATACGGGCGTACCATGCGGCGCGCTCCACCACTCACTCCAGTGCCCGGCACCTAGTTGTCCCACCAGTTATGCGGGCCGCTTATAAGCGAGAAAGCAAATCTCTGATTTGCGTTTTCGAGCTTATAAGCAGACAACCGGCAAGCGTAGCGAGCCGAGTTGGTCGTTTAGATTCTTCACCAGGGGGCTTCATCAGAGGCTTCATCAGGGCCGGTCGCCTGCTGGCGTCGATGCGCGGCAATTGTGCCGCGCATCGACATAAGCGATCGACACGGCATCTGCGGCCTACGGCCGCAGAGAGCCGGTCGCCTGCTTAACGCAATACCGGCGTGACCGCCCATTTCCAGTCGCCTGGACCACACCTTCTTCCGCAAGTTCCGAAAGAAGAACCCGCCCCCTTGCCGAGCTGAGGCCGATATGCCGTGCAATTTCCCCGGTCCCAACACTCCCCTCGGAGGCAAGGAAAGCCGTGATCTTCCCCCTGTTCTCCAGGGTCTTCGCGGCCTTACCCTTGCTGCCGTTCACATCCGCTTTTTCCGCTTGCTTTTTCCGCTTGCTTTTTCCGCTTGCTTTTTCCGCTTGCTTTGGGGTAAAAGCAAGCGTTAAGACCGTGCGGTCCGGGTTGTACTGTTCCCCAATGACGGGCTCCTTCCAGCCTTGGGACTCCCACACCGCATAGATATCCGGAACGCCGCTCCCGGCGCGCTCCCCGATGCCGATCATGTTGAACATCTTCATCAGCGCCTTGTTCCGTGGGTCGGAGATGCCACCCTTCAGCATCTGCTCCCTGCCAGTGCGGATATAGCCGGGGTTCTCCATGACGATGGCGTCGCTGCCCTTCTTGACGACGACGCCCCGCGCCACGAAGAAGTCCGTGTTCACCAGACAGTTGGCCAGGGCCTCGCGGAGGGCCTTGTGAACGGGGGTATCGTCGACGCGCGTCACGCCCTCCAGCTTGAAGGGTCTCTTCAAGTCCTTCACAAGTTTCGAGTACACGAGGAAAAAGAAGTCAAACAGGTTCCCCGTCCAGTCCCCGGAGCTCGAATGCAGACGGTCCGTCCAACGAATGGAGGGGTCCAGCGTCTCACGGTAGTCCAGGAAGTATTCCGGATACTCGTTCAGGATGCAAAACTCCTCGCCGAACATCAAAAGTCCTGCCGCCGTGGGGTGCAGCCTTTTATCCGCCTCTCCCCTCTTTGCCGCGCCGATCCGCTCCAGGTATTCCTCATCGCCCAGGCTTTCCCAGACATGCCCGGTGCGGTAGGCACTGTGCCGGTTTCGGTAGGCGTGGACCGTATCCAGGTTCAGGTCGCCGATCTCGACATTCTCGAGGACCTTCATGTCGGAGGTCTCCTCCGTCTGGTCGCGAAGCATGGCCTTGATCTCGCTTCGTGTACAGTGGTAATCCCCCTCGCCGTTTCGGCGGAACGTGCCGTCAAAGAGGCTGTCGTTGATATAGACGGGCCTGACCTCGCGCTTCGCCCTCGGAACGCGGATGGAGAGGACAAGGTCCTCCCCAACCTTGCAGTCCTTCACATCCTCCTCGGCCAGGAGGTTGACGCTCACCTTTTTGCCGTCGTTAAGGACGCTCCACAGGTCCCTTCGCAGCTTCTCCACGTCCTTCGCGTCAAGCCCGGCCGTCTCGAAGCTGCCGTCCTTCTTCTCGCTCACTCCAAGCAGGATAAGGCCCCCATAGCCGTTCGCCATGGAGGAGTAGGTCTCCCAGAGGCTCTTGGGCAGGCCGCCCTTCGCCTCCTTGACCTCGAGGCGGTTGTCCTCCCGGTACTCCTCGAATTTCCCGATATCAAACTCCATGGTGTTCCCCTCCAACGACACGGAGCACAGGTCCGATATATAGGGAATATATAGGGATGGAATCCGTTATGTCCTCCGTCCGTACCACCTCAGGAGCTCCAGCGTCGCCTGGGTGGCGGCCAGCTCGCCGCGGACGACGCGCTCCTCGATCTCCGCCCGATGTTCCTTCACGGCGGCGCACTCGTAGAAGTCGCGCAGCAGATGGTCCTCCACCATGCTGTGGACCCAGGAGAGGACCTGACGGCGGCGGCGTTCGGCGAACACGCCGGACGCCCTGACCGTCTCCATGAAGCGCCCGACGACGCCCCAGAGCTCGGAGATCCCCGCGTGACTCAGGGCGGAGCAGGTATGGGCGTGCGTGACCCACCCCTCCGTCGCGGGGCGGAGGTAGTGCAGGATGCGGTCGTACTCCACCCGTGTGGCCTCCGCCTTCATGACGTTGTTCCCGTCGGCCTTGTTCACCACGATGGCGTCGGCCAGCTCCATCACGCCCTTCTTCATCCCCTGGAGCTCGTCGCCGGCCCCGGTGATGACCAGCAGCATGAAGAAGTCCACCATGTCCCGCACCGTGACCTCGCTCTGCCCCACCCCGACCGTCTCGACCAGGATGACGTCGTACCCCGCCGCCTCGCAGAGCAGCAGGGTCTCGCGGCTCTTGCGCGTCAGCCCGCCCAGGGTTCCGCCGGAGGGCGAGGGGCGGATGAAGGCGTTCGGCTCGCGCGACAGGTTCTCCATCCGGGTCTTGTCGCCCAGGATGCTGCCCTTGGTGACGCTGCTGCTGGGGTCCACCGCCAGGACCGCGACCCTGCGCCCCTCCCGGCAGAGGTCCACCCCGAGCGCCTCGATGAAGGTGCTCTTGCCCGCGCCCGGCACCCCGGTTATCCCGACCCGCACGGCCCGCCCCGTTCGGGGCAGGACCCCGGCGATGACCTGCTGGGCCAGATCGAAGTGCGCCGCGGCGTTGCTCTCCACCAGCGTTATGGCGCGGGAGAGCACCGTGCGGTCGCCCGCCAGCACGCCCTCGACATAGTCCTGGAGCGTGAGCTGGCGGCGGCGGGGAACGGGACGCGACGGGGCCGTATAGGCCATGCCGTCATGGGCGTCGTCGACCCCTCCCATGACGCGCGTGGCAAACTCGCCGCCCGCCCCGTCCGGAACCCACTCGGGCCTACCCGAAGACACGGCGGTTCAGCTCCTCCATCACCCTCTTGGCCGAGACGGGGATGACCGTCCCGGGGCCGAAGATGGCGGCCGCCCCGTGCTCGCGCAGGAACTCGTAGTCCTGCGCCGGGATGACGCCGCCGATGACGACGATGATGTCCTCACGTCCCCGCTTGCGCAGCTCCTCCACCAGCTGGGGCAGCAGCGTCTTGTGCCCCGCAGCGAGCGAGCTCATGCCCACGATGTGCACGTCGTTGTCCACGGCGTCCTGCGCCGCCTCGGCGGGCGTCTGGAAGAGCGGGCCGATGTCCACGTCGTACCCCATGTCGGCGAACGCCGTGGAGATGACCTTCGCCCCCCGGTCATGCCCGTCCTGCCCCATCTTGGCGATCATGATGCGGGGCCGGCGGCCCTCCTTCTCCGCGAACTCGTCCGTCATCGCGCGGACCTCGGCGATGATCTCCTCGTCCGCGAACTCGCTGCTGTAGATGCCGGAGATGGAGCGGATGATGGCCTTGTGGCGCCCGCAGACCTTCTCCACCGCGTCCGAGATCTCCCCCAGGGACGCCCGTGCCCGCGCCGCGTCGACGGCCAGCTCCAGCAGGTTCCCCTCCCCCGTCTCCGTCGCCCTGGTGATGGCGTCCAGGCAGACCCGGACCTTCTCGGGGTCCCGGATGGCGCGCAGCTTCTCCAGCCGCGCGATCTGGGCCTGACGGACCGCGGTGTTGTCGACCTCCAGGATCTCCAGCGGGTCCTCCTTGTCCAGACGATAGCTGTTGACCCCGACGATCTCCTCGGTGCCGGAGTCGATGTGGGCCTGACGTCGCGCGGCCGCCTCCTCGATGCGCATCTTGGGCAGCCCCGTTTCGATGGCCGCGGCCATGCCGCCCAGGGACTCGATCTCCTGGATGTGGCCCCAGCTGCGGCGGATCAGCCGGTCCGTCAGGGCCTCCACGTACCAGGAGCCGCCCCACGGGTCGATGACCTTGCAGACTTTCGTCTCGTCCTGAATGTAGAGCTGCGTGTTGCGCGCGATGCGCGCGGAGAAGTCCGTCGGCAGGGCGATGGCCTCGTCCAGCGCGTTGGTGTGCAGGGACTGGGTGTGCCCCAGCGCCGCCGCCAGCGCCTCGATGCAGGTACGCTCCACGTTGTTGAACGGATCCTGCTCCGTCAGGCTCCAGCCGGAGGTCTGGCTGTGGGTGCGCAGCGCCATGGACTTGGGATTCCCGGGACTGAAGGTCTTGACGATCTTGGCCCAGAGCATCCGGGCCGCGCGCATCTTGGCGACCTCCATGAAATAGTTCTTGCCGATGCCCCAGAAGAACGACAGGCGCGGCGCGAAGGCGTCGATGGAGAGCCCCGCCCGGGTGCCGGTGCGCAGGTACTCCAGGCCGTCCGCCAGCGTGTAGCCCAGCTCGATGTCGGCCGTGGCGCCCGCCTCCTGGATGTGGTAGCCGGAGATGCTGATGCTGTTGAACTTGGGCATGTACTTCGAGGTGTAGGCGAAGATGTCCCCGATGATGCGCATCGAGGCCTTGGGCGGATAGATGTAGGTGTTGCGGACCATGAACTCCTTCAGGATGTCGTTCTGGATGGTCCCGCTCAGGACGGACTTGTCCACTCCCTGCTCCTCCGCGGCGAGGATGTAGAAGGCCAGGACGGGCAGCACGGCGCCGTTCATCGTCATGGAGACGGACATCTGGTCCAGCGGGATGCCGGAGAACAGGATCTCCATGTCCAGGATGGAGTCCACGGCCACGCCGGCCTTGCCCACGTCGCCGACGACCCGCGGGTGGTCGGAGTCGTAACCGCGGTGCGTCGCCAGGTCGAAGGCGATGGAAAGCCCCTTCTGCCCCGCGGCGAGGTTGCGCCGATAGAAGGCGTTGCTCTCCTCGGCGGTCGAGAACCCTGCATACTGGCGCACCGTCCAGGGGCGCGTGACGTACATGGTGGGATAGGGTCCGCGCAGAAAGGGCGGCAGCCCCGGCATGTCGTAGGCCAGGTGCGGGAACCCGCGGCCGTCCGACTCCGCGTAGAGGGGCGCCACGTCGATCTGCTCCATCGTGTGGAAGAACGCCTCTTCCGGCGTCCTCCCGGTCTCCTCCCTGAAGCGGCGGCTCCACTCCCCGGCGTCGAACGCCGACCCCGCCTCCGGCGACCGAAGGTCTATCCGCGTGAAATCGGGGTCCGCGTACCGGCTCATCGAGCTCATCAAAAATACCTCCCCTCCCGGCGATCCCATCCGGAAAATCCGCCCAAAATGGACCTCTCGAAAAATCTCCCGCTCATGACAGAAGCATCCCCTTCGCTCTCTGGAATCCGGTCAGCGTCTCCAGGCAGTTGGAGCGGATGCTGATGAAGCCGTCCACGCCCGCCTCGACGTAGGAATCCTTGCAGTCGTCGGCCGGCGCGCCGGCCAGATAGACGCCCATCCCCGGGCAGCGCTCCTTGATGGCGCGGGCCAGGGGCGGGACCAGCTCCGGATAGGACGCGTCCGTAGAGCAGATCACCGCGATGTCCGCCCCGCTGGCGGCGGCGGCGGCCGCGCACTCCCCGACCTCGGCAAAGCCGTCGTTCCTCAGGATCTCGAAGGCGGCCACCTCCATGAAGCTCGCGATGAAGTCGGCGCGCGCCTTGTGCTGCGGGATCGGCCCCATGTTCGCCAGGAACACCTTGAAGTTGTCCCCCTTCTCCGCCTCGAAGGCCTCCGTGCGGCGGCGCATGGCCTCGTACTGCTCCGTCCAGCGGTGCGGCAGGATGGGCTCCACGGAAAGGGCTCCGTCCCCCTTCCGGCCCAGCGCGGCCCGCAGCTCGCCGAGCGTCGCCCCGGCGGAGGCGGCGTCCGCGGCGCTCGAGACCGTCCCGGACGCGGCCGCCCCCTCCAGCGCCCTTTCGACGGCCCCCTCGTCCCGGCCGGCACGGAATCGGCGAAGCGCCTCGGCGCGTTCGGCACGCTGCGCCCTCCGGTCCGGCTCCGCGAACTCCGGCAGGGGCTCCGCCGGATTGGGGTACATGTTGGTGCCGACGGCACGGTCGGCACGCTGCGCAAGCCTCTTGAAACGCTGCTGCAGCACGGACTGGATGTCCCGTTGGATGACGCCCTGGCGAACGCTCTTCAGGAATCCGCCCGCCGCCTCTATCCTCTGGAGCTCCTCCCAGGCCTTCCGGGCCAGCTCGTCGGTCAGCTTCTCCACGTACCAGGAGCCGCCCGCGGGATCCTCGGGCTGGAGCAGATTGAACTCCTTCTGCAGCAGCACCTGCGCGTTACGCGCGACACGGCGCGAGAACTCCGAGCCGGGCCGCAGCGCCTCGTCGAAGCACCCGACGGTCAGGCCGTCGACGCCGCCCACCACGCCGGAGAAGGCCTCCGTGGTGTTGCGGAGCATGTTCACGTAGGGGTCGTACACCGTCTTGGTGAAGAGGGAGGTGCGGCCGAAGATCTGCGCCTTCTGCGCCTCCGCGTCCCCTCCGAAGCTCGAGGCGATCTGCGCCCACACGCAGCGGGCCGCCCGGAGCTTGGCTATCTCCATGAAGAAGTTGGAGGAGAGCGAGAACTCGAAGCGCAGGCGGCGGGAGAACTCCGCGACGTCCACCCCCCGCTCCCGGAGGGCGCGCAGCGTCTCGATGGCCGAGGTCATCGCACAGGCGACCTCCTGAACGGCGCTGGCCCCCCCGTTGTGGAACACCGAGCCCCGGATCAGGACGGTACGGAGCGGCGTCTCCCGGTCGCGGGCCCAGGCGAACGTCTGCGCCATCTCGCCGAACAGCGCGTCGAGCCCCGCAGGCAGACTTCCCCGTTCCAGCAGGGCCCCCAGGGGATCGGCGCCGACGCAGCCCGCAACCTTCCCGAGGGGAAAATTCCTCTTCGCCGCAAGGGCGTCGAGCAGGGCGAGGAGGGGCAGGGCGGACGCCCCGGCATGGATGTACAGGGGACGGCGCGCCGGCAGGTCGCCCAGGAGCGCGTCCAGGTCGTCGAGCGACGAGACGGAGACGCCGCCGTCCTCAACACCCTCCGAGTCGGCATCCAGCCCCTCCCGCGTGCGGCCGTCCAGGACGAAGGCCACGGTGGAGGCCCCGCGGTCGAGCTCGTGCACGATCCCCTCGTGGGCATCGCCGGGCAGGGTCTCGTCGCAGAACTGGGCGATCTCCCACGGGCGGCAAAGGTTCCCCGCCGCGGAGGCCCCGCGCAGGGGATAGGAACCCGGAAAGGTCCGGGCCGCCCGAAGGTCCTGCGTGTCCGACGCCGTATAGAGCGGATCGAGCGTGATGCCCTCGTAGGTGGAGGTGTACATGGCCTTTTCGAAGGGAGCGCCCTTCAGGGCCGCGACGGCCGCCTCCTTCCACGCCTCGTAATCCGACGGGACGAACTCCCCGAAGTCGACCTCGGGCAGCGGCTCCGGAGCCGTCCGCCCGCCGCAGTGGTGCCCGTCCTCCGATTGCCTTGCCTTTTCGCTGCTCATACGATATTCCCTCCAATGCATGATGCCGGAGCTCCAACACACACAACCGGGAAGGCCATAAACAAAACCCTCCCGGAGAAATCCTCCGCACTGCCGGGTTCCACCGCCCAAAAACGCAGGGGGAACCGTCATCCTTCCGGCTTCTGCGGAGCCCCCCGGCCCGAGGCGGACCGTTCCCGTTCCTTACCGGGATCCCGATTCGCCGAAGGCCGCTCCGCTCTCTTCCATTATATCAATACCTCGAAGGCGAGGCACAAAGATTCCCGCTTTTCCGCA
>NZ_CALIAA010000138.1 GCF_938040765.1 uncultured Fretibacterium sp. | reverse complement strand
GGGGCTTGGGGAGTTCGGCAAGAGGATCGTCGAGGGAAAGGCCAAGCTGGACAATATGAAAGATCTGATTGCCTGCTATAACGAGGTTTCTCCGGGCGCGACCTGGAACGCCGGCTATTACACGGACGCGGGAACCGGGGTGCGGAACAGGAAGTACGTGCTGCTCTATCAGGATACCTACATCCTTGGCAGGGGGTATATGGAGTCGACCAAGGTCGAGATTCCGGAGAAGTACTTTAAAATCAGTCAGTAAAGAATGAGAAAAAGGGGGCGGGGAAACCTGGCCCCCTCTTCGTCCTTCTGCCCCTCCTCCCCCGGAAGTTTGGGGGGCCGGGGGATCGTTTCGGTCGCGCTTTGGTATAATTGAAAAGGCGGCTGGTTTGTCGGACAAAGAGGCGTCCGGCAGTCCTTTGCCGTCGGCATCACACACCAGTGAGGAGGCGTTTCGGCTGTGAGATCGAGATTCGCATTGTGGGGATTGCTTGTGGTCTTTTTGTTCGCGGGGGCCGCGGCTGCGGCGGAGGAGGCACCCTTTCACATCGGCATCATGACGGGCACCGTGTCCCAGAGTGAGGACGACCTGCGCGGTGCGGAACTGATGATCCAGAAGTACGGCAATTCGGCCGAGGGGGGGATGATCACCCACCTTACCTATCCCGACAACTTCATGTCCGAGATGGAGACGACCATCAGCCAGCTGGTGGGGCTCGCGGACGATCCCAAGATGAAGGTCATCGTGGTCAATCAGGCCATCCCGGGGACGGCCGAGGGCTTCCGCCGCGTGCGCGAGAAGCGGTCCGACATCCTGCTCTTCGCTGGCGAGGCCCATGAGGATCCGGGCGTCATCTCCGCGGCGGCGGACATGGCGGTCAACACCGACAACATCAGCCGCGGCTACACCATCCCGCTCGGCGCGCAGAGGATGGGCGCCAAAACCTTCGTGCACATCTCCTTTCCGCGCCACATGAGCTACGAGACGCTGGGCCGGCGCCGTGCCATCATGGAGGCCGCGTGCAGGGACCTGGGCATCCGCTTCGCGGCCGAGACGGCGCCGGACCCGACGAGCGACGTGGGGGTGGCGGGCGCGCAGCAGTTCATCCTCGAAAAAATGCCCGCATGGATCGAGAAGTACGGTAAGGACACGGCGTTCTTCTGCACCAACGACGCCCACACCGAGCCCCTGCTGAAGCGCATCGCCGAGCTGGGCGGTTACTTCGTCGAGGCCGACCTGCCCTCGCCGCTGATGGGCTACCCCGGCGCGCTGGGCATCGACCTGTCCCAGGAGAAGGGCGACTGGCCGGCGATCCTGAAGAAGGTCGAGGAGGCCGTGGAGAAGGCCGGCGGAAAGGGACGCATGGGGACATGGGCCTACTCCTACGGCTACACCAGCAGCGCAGCCCTGGCGGAGTACGGCAAGCGCATCGTCGAGGGCAAGGCCAAATCGGGTAACCTGAAGGACCTCATCGCCTGCTACAACGAGTTCACGCCCGGCGCCAAGTGGAACGCCAGCTACTACACGGACGCGGGGACCGGCGTACGCAACAAGAAGTTTGTCCTCGTCCAGCAGGACACCTACGTATTCGGAACGGGTTACCTGAACGTTGCGGAGACCGAGGTGCCGGAGAAGTTCTTCAAGATCAGCAAGTAGGTTCGACGAACGGGATTGGTCGTTTCCGCAGGGTGGAGGGGACAATCGCGTCCCCTCCTCTGTTCCTGTGGGGGCATTGCCGAGGATCGTTTTTGAGGAGGCGTTTTTATTGAGGATCACCTCTTTTCTGCTTTTTGCCTTGACGGCGGGGATGCTATTCGCGGGGGCCGCGGCGGCATCGGAGGAGGCGCCCTTTCACATCGGCATCATGACGGGCACCCTGTCTCAAAGCGAGGACAGCCTGCGCGGTGCGGAGCTGATGGTGCAGAAATACGGCGACGCCGGTCGTGGCGGGATGGTCGCCCACGTCACCTACCCCGACAGCTTCATGTCCGAGATGGAGACGACCATCGGCCAGATCGTCGGCCTTGCGGACGATCCCAGGATGAAGGTCATCGTCGTCAACGAGGCGATTCCAGGGACGTCCGAGGCCTTCCGCCGCGTGCGGGAGAAGCGCCCCGACATCCTCCTCCTCGCGGGGACCGCTCAGGAGGACCCGGCGGTCATCACCGCGGCCGCGGACCTGGCCATCATCCCCGACGACATCAGCCGCGGCTACACCATCCCGCTCGGCGCGCAGAGGATGGGCGCCAAAAC
>NZ_CALIAA010000137.1 GCF_938040765.1 uncultured Fretibacterium sp. | reverse complement strand
CCCGCCATTCCGTCATCCCGGCAGGACGATGCCCTCGAGGCGGAGCGACAGGGCCTCCCAGCGCTCGTAGGCCTCCGAAAGCTCGTCCGAGAGCGCGCTGCGCTCCACCATAAGCTCCCGAATCCGCGCCGAGTCGGCGAGCACCGCAGGATCGCTCAGGTCCGCGTCGATCGCGTCCCTGCGGGACTCCATACTCTCGATTCGCTTTTCCAGGGGCGTCAGCTCCCTGCGGATCTCGCGCCGCTCCCGTTCGGCCCGCTCCCGCTCCGCGGCCACCCGCCTGCGGGCCTCGCGGGCGTCCGCGACCCGGAACGCCCCGTCGGGTTCGAGGCCCCCGTCCCGGCGCTCCATCTCCTCCCGCTTCTCCAGGAACCAGGAATAGTTGCCGGGATAGTCGTAGAGCCGCCCGCCGCGAATCTCGAGGACCCGCTCCGCCAGGGCGTCCAGAAAATGGCGGTCGTGGGAGACGATGAGAAGCGTCCCCCGGTACTGGAGCAGGGCGTTCTGCACCAGTTCCCGGGTGCTCCGGTCGAGGTGGTTCGTCGGCTCGTCCAGGATCAGAAGGTTGGTCTCGGCCAGCATGAGCTTGAAAAGGGCCAGACGCGCCTTCTCCCCTCCCGACAGGACGGACACGCGCTTATGGATGTCCTCCCCGGAGAACAGGAACGCGCCCAGCAGGCTGCGGCGGCCGACGTCGTTCAGGACCGAGGGCGCCGATCGGGCCTCCTCCCATATCGTATGGGAATAATCCACGTTCTGCGCGCTCTCCTGAGAGTAGAAGGCTGCCCTGACGTTGTGCCCCAGCCGCACGGCCCCGGTGGTCGGCTCCTCGGTCCCGCTCAGGAGGCGCAGCAGGGTGGACTTCCCCGCCCCGTTGACGCCCACCAGGGCGACGCGCTCCCCGCGGTTGATGGAGAAATCGAGCCCGTCGAAGACCCGTTTTCCGTCGTACTCCCTGGAGAGGCCGCGGGCGCTCAGGACCTCCCAGCCGCTGTCCGGGGCCTCGGGGATGCGGAACCGGACCTCCTTGTCGGGGCCGTCCAGCACGATGGGCTCCATCTTCTCGAGCCGCTTCAGGCGGCTCTGTACCTGGGCCGCCTTGGACGATTTGTAGCGGAAGCGGTCGACGAAACGCAGGGTCTCCTCCACGCGGCGTCTCTGTTCCTCGGCCGTGCGCTCGAGCCGCTCCCGGGCCCATTGCCTCTCCAGCAGATAGCGATCGTAGCCGCAAGGGTAGAGCGTCAGGCGGCCGTGCTCGAGCTCCGCGATCTGCTCGGCCATGTTCTCCAGAAAACGGCGGTCGTGCGACACGGCGACGACGGCCCCCTTATGGCCCCGCAGCCATCCCTCGAGCCATTCCATGCTCTCGGTGTCCAGGTGGTTCGTCGGCTCGTCCAGCAGCAGCACGTCGGGGGCGGAGAGCAGCAGGGCCGCCATGGCGATGCGCATCTTCCATCCCCCGGAGAACTCCGAGCAGCTCCGCGCCCCATCCTCCTGCGCGAACCCCAGGCCGCGCAGCACCTTCAACGCCGCCGCCTCGAAACCGAAGCCCCCCAGGTGCTCGAAATGCCGCTCCAGACGGGAGTGTTCGTCCAGCAGTCCGCCGAGGTCCCGCGTCCCCTCGTCCGTCCGGGACAGGGCGAGCTCCACCGTGCGCAGGCGCGCCTCCAGCCCCGCGAGCCCCACGCGTTCCTTCAGGAGGTCCAGGACCGGAACGGGCTCCAGCTCCACGAGGTCCTGGGGCAGGTAGCCGACCCTCAGCCCCCTGGAACGCTCGACGCGTCCTCCGTCCGGCTCGATCTCCCCCGTCAGGACGCGCAGCAGCGTCGTCTTCCCCGCCCCGTTGTTGCCGACGAGCCCCATCCGGGCCCGATCCCCGATCAGGCAGCCGACATCGTCGAAGACGACCTTCTCCCCGAAGGCCAGCTGAAGCCCCTTGATGTCGATCAGAACAATCCCTCCCAATTATCGCGGACTCTCTCCTTGAGAGTATATACTAATGCGGAGGAGCTCAAAAGCGGACTTCAATCCATTTCTGCGATTTTCCGCTCCCCTTCCGGCTCGAAGGCCGAACGTTCGCACGGCGGCCGACCGGCTTTTTGGATGTCCTTTTTTCAATGAATGACGGGGCAATCTTCATCTTGAAACAATTCTTTTAAAAACGGGGAGGAACATCATGGACTATCGCATCGAGAGGGACTCCATGGGCGAGGTGCGCGTCCCCGCGGACCGGCTGTGGGGGGCGCAGACGCAGCGCAGCCTGGAGAACTTCCGCATCGGAACGGAACGGATGCCCCGGGAGGTCCACGAGGCCCTGCTCCTGATCAAGCGTGCGGCCGCACGCGTCAACGCGAGCCTGGGCTGCCTGAGCGGGGCCGTGGCCGACGCGATCGTCCGCGCCGCGGACGAGGCGCTCTCGGGCCGGCTCGACGCCGAGTTCGTACTGTCCGTCTGGCAGACCGGCAGCGGGACCCAGACCAACATGAACGTCAACGAGGTGCTGGCCCACCGCGCGACGGAGCTGCTGAGGGAGGCCGGAACGCCCGGGGAGGTGCACCCGAACGACCACGTCAACCGTTCCCAAAGCTCCAACGACGTCTTCCCCTCCGCCATGCACATCGCGGCGGCGCGCGCGATTCGGGGCCTGCTCCCCGCCCTGGAGGGGCTTCGCGCGACCCTCTCCGAGAGGGCGGACGCCTTCATGCTCCTGGTCAAGACGGGGCGCACGCACCTGCAGGACGCCACCCCCATCACCCTGGGGCAGGAGATGAGCGGCTGGGCCGCTCTCCTGGAGCGCGACGCGCGGATGATCGAGGCGGCGCTCCCCTTCCTCTCGTCCCTCGCCCTCGGGGGAACCGCCGTGGGCACGGGGCTCAACGCGCCCGAGGGGTTCGACAGGCTCGCGGCGGCGGAGCTGTCGCGCACGGCCGGGCTCGAATTCCATCCCGCAGCCAACAAGTTCCAGGCTTTGAGCGGCAAGGACGAGCTGTCCTTCGCGCACGGGGCGCTCCGCACCCTGGCGATGGACCTGCTGAAGATCGCCAACGACGTGCGATGGCTGGCCTCGGGCCCGCGCTGCGGCCTGGGCGAGCTGAGGCTGCCGGAGAACGAGCCGGGCAGCTCCATCATGCCCGGCAAGGTCAACCCCACGCAGTGCGAGGCCCTGTCGATGGTCGCGGCCCAGGTCCTGGGCAACGACGTCACGGTAGCCTTCGCGGCCGGCCAGGGGAACTTCGAGCTCAACGTCTACATGCCGGTCCTGATCTACAACTTCCTTCAGTCGTGCAGGCTTCTGAAGGACGCCGTCGCCTCCTTCACGACAAACTGCGTCCGCGGCATCGAGCCCGACGAGGAGCGCCTGCGGCGCTATGCCGAACGCTCCCTGATGAACGTGACGGCCCTGACGCCCCTCATCGGCTACGACCGCGCGGCTCAGGCCGCGCGCAGGGCCCACGACGAGGGGACGACCCTGAAGGAGGCCGTGCTCGCC
>NZ_CALIAA010000136.1 GCF_938040765.1 uncultured Fretibacterium sp. | reverse complement strand
GTGCCTTCGCATTGATCCAGAATTCGTGCGCATCGGCAGCGGCGGAACACAGCGACAGGACAACAACGGCCGCAGCGGAAAGCAAGAATCTGTCGATCTTACGCATACAAAGCACCCTCCTTAATCATTACGATATTTTCGACATTGCGGATGGAGAATATCCCCGCTCCCGAGGGAGCGGGGATGCGCACGACGCACTACTCCGCGATCGAGAAGGTCATGCGGGAGACCAGGACGGTCTCGTCGGCGACGGCCTTGTCCGGGTAGGGGACCGTCAGCTGCACGAAGGCGTTCCAGTACCCCGCCTTCACCGGGATGATCTCGATGATACCGTTGAGGTTGGTGCGTCCCCAGAAGCACTTGTACTCGTTGGCGGGGTCGCCGTCCTTCGCGCCCCCGTTAAAGCCTGCATAGACGGCCTTCACCTCAGCCGTCTTGGCGGGCTTGCCGTCGAGCAGCACCTGCACGGGGAAACGCTCTCCCGGCTTCACCGTCGCGGGGTTCACCTGCGGCACCATCTCCAGGCGCTGTCCCACCGGCTTGGTGATGAAGTCCTTGCCGTCGGCGCCGTCCACGTTCAGGACGAGCTTGGCGAACATCACCGCCTCCTCGGCGTAGGTGGCGTCGGCCTTCGTCAGCTCCTTGTACTTGGCCTTGTCGCCCTGCTTCCACCCCTCCGGCCCCTTGGCCCAGAAGGAGGGCTTGTAGTTGCCAAGCACCAGGTAATCGCCCTTCTTCAGGTCCGCCTTGACCTCGTAATGGAAGTTGTCGCCCGTCTGCGCCATCTCCGTCATGCCCTCCGGCGTGGCCAGCTTCAAGGGCTCGAAGAGGTGGGTGCGGTCGTCGGGGATGACCTCGGGGTTGGGAAACTCGTGTCCGTAGCCCAGGTCGGCCTTGAGAAGACCGTCCTTGTAGTCCGCGTTCACCCAGAACTCGTGGGCCTCGGCCGCGACGCCGAGAAAAGCCGCAAAAAGCGCTCCTGCAACCATTACGGAAAACAACTTGCGCATGAACCTCTTCCTCCTTCTTCCTTCTCCAAAAACAACCGACGCAACGCGTCACGACACATCGCGGGAGGGACGCCCTCCGCGTCTAACCCTTCTCCGTGGAAGGGCGCTTATCGGAGGGGCGCTTATCCCCGCACCCGCAGCCACACCCACCGCAGGTCCCCCGCTTCGCGGAGGCGACCCATCCGCGAAGCAGGTATCCTGCGGCGGCAACCGCAATCAGGACGATCACAATCTCCTGTGCGCCCATAACAACAAACCTCCCGATGATTCCATTTCACAATAGGCTGCAGCCTATCAGCGTCAAAGACGAAGCCATTTGGCTTCGCTTCGACGTAAGTGACCGACTCGGCGCCCGGGACTTCACAGTCCCGGGGAGCTGGTCGTCTACTTAATCTCGGTGGCCTGGACCCAGAGCACCGCGTCCTGCGAAAGCTCCTTCCCCTCGAACTCCTTGTCGGGGCCGACGCCCAGCGCGGCAAATCCCCACCAGCCCGCCCTGGGCATGGCGAAGGCAAACGTCCCGTTGGCGTCGGCCTTGATCGTCAGGGTTACGAAGGCATCATGTGGGGCTTTCACCGCAGCCGCCTTATCGAAGTTGTTCTCCTTCATGTTGGGCTTGTGGTTCATGAACTCGACCTCGATCTCGGCGAAGGGAACCGGTTTGCCCTCGCTCTTCACGACGCCGCGGAACAACCCGCCGGCCCAGATCGCATAGGGCTTGTCCAGCGGAACGATCTCCGCCTTCAGCCCCATGTCGGCGTCCCAATCCGTGGGAAGACTGCCGTTGTTGACGATCATCTTCGTGATCTGCTGAATGTACGTGTCCTCACCCTTCTCGTAGTATGGAGCGGGAACCAGGCAAAAGACGTAGTCCCCCATGCCCTTGAGCTTGAAAGCAGCCTCGAAGGCCTTGCCCTTGTTCTCCAGGCTGGTCCAGGTAATGGGCTTCAGGGTTTTGAGCAGATCGGTCCTCTTCTCCTTGTTTACGACGAAGAACTCCCGAGGGGTTCCCATATCCATCGTGTGCCCGGCCTCAAAAGGGTGCGTAAAGACAAGCTTCAAGGGGACGTCACCCCCCTTGTCCAGGATCGTCTCGGGGGTATAGAGCATTTGGAAATGGGCGGATGCGGGAAGAGCCGCGGCAAACAACACGAGCAGAGAGAGTATGACAATCTTCTTCATATAAGAGAACTCCTTTTTTGTCTGGGAGGGGATCTCCCCGGTCGTCCCCGTACTCATCGCACCTACTTGATCTCGCTGCTCTTGACGGAGAGCATGTGGCCGGGGCCGCCGTCGAAGGTGACGGTGAAGACGCCCTCCGGCTTCTTGAAGGTCAGCTCTCCGCCCTCGTCCAGCTTGCCCTCGAAGATGACCTCGTCCTTCTCGTTGGTCACCCGGATGGGCATGTTGGCGGCCGAGGACCCGTCGGAGAACCCGCCTTCGCACGAAAGCGTCCCGTCGCCGTTGTCCCAGCAGGAGAAGAGCGGGGTGTGGGCAAGGGCCGCGCCGGCCAGAGCCACGACGAACACCGCGGCGACGCAGAGAAGCAGCTTTCTGTTCAAACCGTTCAACCTGTTCATCTCGAAAACCTCCATTTTGATGTGTATGTCAGTCACGCGGTCCGCGCCGGACCGCAGGCTGCCGAAAATGAAAAAACTTGCTGAAGGCAGGACCGTTCTCCGAGAGTCAGCTGTAGGTCCGCTTCGTCCGAATCAACCCCAGAAGGATCGTCAGGGTCAGGGGAATCAGATAGAACATCCACATCGCCTCGAAACCGCTCAGCCCCAGCGCCGAGCCCCCGGTGAACACCAGGACGGCCGCGAGCAGCCCCAGGATCAAGGGGACGAAGAAGGCGAAAAGCATCCACCCCGTGGAGCCGGTCTGGACCCGGATGGCCATGATCGTGGGTAGGCAGGGCGGACAGAGGACCATGAAGAGCATCAGGGCCATGGCGTGCAGGGGCGTAAGGTCCCCCTCCTGCCGTTTCATGCGCTGTTCCAGCGTGTCCGTGTTCTTCTCTCCGCCCGCGCCCTCGTTTTCACCCGGTTCCTTGATGTAGAGGGCGCCCAGGGTGGAGACGCTGTTCTCCTTGGCCGCCAGCGTGCTGAGCACGGCGACGTTGACGCGCCAGTTGAACCCCGCGTACCGCGAGGCCGGTTCGAGGGCCCGGCCGATCTTGCCCAAAAGGCTGTTGTCGATGCGTTCCCTGCGGATGGCCGTCAGCGCATTGGTCCGGAAGGCCAGAAGTTTCTTGAGCTCCCTCTCGAGCTCCTTCGCCTCGGGGTCCTTCTTGTTCTGGACGATCTCGAAGAAGTCGGGATTCCTGGCCCCGTAGGCCTTTTTGGCCTCGGCCGACGCCCCGGACTTGAGCAGGTCCCGGTACCCCTGCTGGAACAGGATCATGTCCAGGACGTCCTTTTCGGTCCTGAGCCCCGCGCCCAGCCTCTTGCCCTCGGCCTTGCCGAGAAAGGCCCGGACGGCCCGGTCCTTCTCCGCCTCGTAGTGGGCCCTCCGTTCCGGGGTCAGGCCGGGGAACTGGAGCAGGACGAAGAGGACGACGGCCACGGCCGCGACGACGGTCGTAATTTTCCTGATGTAGAGCCATATCCGTTCGATCGCGCGCCCCAGAACCCCCCGCACGGAGGGGATATGGTAAGGCGGCATCTCCATGATGAAGGGCGCCGTCTCCTTGTGTCTCAGCACCGTCATGGAGAGGATCTTCGCCAGGGGAAGCACGAAGAGCAGGCTGATCGTCTGGATGAAGACGATGACGATGCTCTGTTGATTGACCTCGCCCAGCAGGGGCAGGCGCACCGTCTCGTTGAAGTAGATGCCGATGAGCAGGAAATACAGCGGGAGCTTGGCCTGGCAGTTGAGCATGGGAAGCGTCAAAATCGTCGCCAGCTTCGACTTCTCGTCCGGGATGCCCTTGGTGGCCATGACCGCCGGGACGGAACAACCGCCCAGGACGACGCCGCCCAGGATCATCGGCAGCGTGGACTGGCCGTGAAGGCCGAAACGGCTCAGTATCCGGTCCAGGACGAACGCGATGCGCGGCATGTAGCCGCTGTCCTCCAGCACGGCGATCAGCGCGAAGAGGATGAAGAAGATCGGGATGTAGTTGAGGAGCGCGTTCAGGTTGTCGACGACCCACAGCACGAACTCCCGCAGCAGGGGCAGCTCGATGATTCCGGGCTGGGGAAGGACGCTCTCGGCGAGGCTGCGGAACCCGGCGAGGACGGGCCACGTGTAGTGGGTGAGGTTGTAGCCCTGTATAAAGGAGAGATAGTAGAATCCGTAGATGACGAAAAGGAGAAAGACGGGGCCGAAGAACCTGTTGCAGACCAGCCGGTCTATGCGCTCGGAGACGTGGACCTTCTCCGTGTTCTTTCTGGACACGCAGCGCTTGGCGATGGCCGCGGCCCTTCGGCTGCGCTGACCGGAGACGTAGAGGTCGGCGCTCATGCCCCTCTCGTGCTCGAACGCCTCCCTCAGGGCCTCCGCCCTGGACAAAATGTCCCGGGCCGCGCCGTCGTCCCCGGCCCTTTCGCGCACCAGGGCCGCGACCTCCGGGTCGCCCTCCATCAGCTTGACGGCAATCCACGGAAGGGGGAAGGTCCCTTGAAGGGACGCCCCGCCGGACGAAGACGAATCGGCCAGCAGCGCCTCCAGCTCCTTCAGGGCGTCCTGCAGGTCGGGATAGAGCTCGGACACGGCAACGCTCGTCCGCGCGTTCGACCGGGACATATCGGAGATCGCCCCGAAGAGATCCTCGCGCCCGCGCCCGTGGGTGATGGCCGTCGCGACGACGGGGACGCCCAGCTCCCGCGAGAGCGCCGGGACATCCACGGAGATGTCGAGGCCCTCGGCCACGTCCATCATGTTGAGGTCGAGGACGAGGGGAATCTCCATCTCCAGGAGCTGGAGCGTCAGGTACAAGCTACGCTTGAGGTTGGCGGCGTCCACGACGTTGACGACCGCCGACAGGGGCTCCTTCAGGAGCACGTCGCGGGAGACGCGCTCCTCGGGCGAGTAGGACGTCAGACTATAGGTGCCGGGGAGGTCGACGACCTCCACGGTCTCGCCGTCCCGCTTGTACCAGCCCATCATCTTGTCGACGGTCACGCCGGGATAGTTGGCCACGAATTGTTTTGCGCCCGTCAGGCTGTTGAAGACGGTCGATTTGCCACAGTTCGGCTGGCCCGCCAGGGCTACGATCTTTTTTCCCATTCAGGACTTTTCCCCTTCAGGAGTTCTCTTCTTTTCCGGATTTTTTTACTTTCACGAAACGGGCTTCCTCCCGGCGCAGGTTGACGAGCGCCCCCTCGGCATCCACCTCGATCGGGTCTCCGAGGGGCGCCCTTCGGACGAGCTTTGCCAGGATGCCGGGATAGAGCCCCATGTCCACCAGCCTCTGGGCGAGCATACCCCTGCCCTCGATTCCCACGACCATCCCCGACTCCCCCGGAGTCAGGTCCGCCAGAGTCATCTCGCTCATCGTCCCTCACCCAACCTCATGCCTCGGCCACCATCAGGCTCATGGCGACCTCCTGATCCAGGGCCAGGCAGCTTTCGCCCTCCATCACCCTGACGATGACGTCGCCGTCCCGCTCCTGCAGAAGGGTAAGAACGCTCCCCTCACCCAGCCCCAAACTTTCGAGGTGCTTGGACATCCTGGTGCCGCCCCCCGATTTCAGTATCTTCAACTTTGTGTTCATCGGCGCCGAAAGCAAGGGAAACATACGAGCCC
>NZ_CALIAA010000135.1 GCF_938040765.1 uncultured Fretibacterium sp. | reverse complement strand
ACTCGCGGCCCGGCCCAGGCCCCTTCACGATGACGTCGATCTCACGCACGCCGTGATCCTGAGCTCCCTTGGCCACCTGCTGCGCCGAGATCTGCGCCGCGAATGGGGTGGACTTGCGGGTCCCCTTGAACCCCACGTTGCCCCCGCTGGACCAGGAGAGGACGTTGCCGCCCCTGTCGCTGATGCAGAGAATCGTATTGTTGAAGGTGGAGTAGATGTGGGCCACCCCATAACTGATATTCTTCTTTTCACGCTTTTTGCCCTTACGGACCGTTCTTTTGGCCACGCGCGTTTCGCCTCCTCCAAAAAATCGCTTCTATCGATTCGGCAGGCCCAAGCCTACTTGCCCGCCATCTTCTTATTGGCTACAGTACGCCGCGGCCCCTTGCGCGTCCTGGCGTTGGTCTTCGTCTTCTGACCCCGGACGGGCAGCCCCTGCTTGTGCCGGAGCCCCCTGTAGCAGCCGATGTCGATCAGCCGCTTGATGTTCATCGAGACCTCGCGGCGCAGGTCGCCCTCCACCCGGTAGTGGTCCTCGATCTCGCGGCGCAGCTTCTGCACGTCGGCCTCCGAGAGGTCCTTGACCCGGATATTGGGGTCGACGCCCGTGGCCGCCAGAATCTTCTTCGACGAGGGAAGGCCGATGCCGAAGATATAGGTCAACGCAATTTCAATGCGCTTCTCGCGCGGGATGTCCACACCTGAAATACGAGCCATTCCCTCTTACCTCCTCGCACCCTGACGCTGCTTGTGGCGCGGGTCGCGGCTGCAGATGATCCGCACGACGCCGTTGCGCCGAATCACACGACAAAACTCAGAGATCGGTTTGACCGACGGTTTCACCTTCATTGTTCCCACTCCTCAGCAAATCTTCAGAAAAACGCCGGCCGGGACACACAAACAGCCCCCAGCGCTTCCTGGTCATTCAACTCCAACATACGGGCTTTCAGCCTGCGCCCCCCATCCGAATCGGGACCTCCGACGGAGAACAGAGGGCCGGACGCTCCCCGTTTATTTATAGCGGTAAATGATCCTTCCCCTGGTGAGATCGTAAGGGGAGACCTCGACCAGGACCCTGTCCCCGGGAAGGATCCGGATGAAATGCATTCGCATCTTGCCCGAGACGTGAGCCAGGAGCTTGTGCCCGTTCTCCAGCTCCACACGAAACATGGCGTTGGGAAGAGGTTCCGAGACGACGCCCCTCGCTTCGATGACTTCCTCTTTGTTTGCCATTCGCTACCCTGCCTCTCCGTTCCGACTTCTTTCCTCGTTCAGCGCATCTCCATCGAGCGCGTTCAGGATCTGACAAAAGCGCCCCCGGTCAATGTCCCTGCCCGACCGTACCCACTCGGCGACCTCCGCCGCAAAGAGCGACGTCGGCTGCACATGCTTCGGATTCTTCCTCTTCGGCCGCGACACGTTGAACCGGTCCGCGTCCGCCAGGGCCAATCTGTCCTCTTCCGGGAAACCCACCACCACATAGCGGTTTCCCCTGTCCTTGCCCCTTCTGGAGAGCACCACCTGCCCCAGTCTGTAGGGTCCGAAGCGGGGGTCTAGGGACTTGTCCATGGAGTCAATATCTCCGGCCCATCGGCCGTAACGGCGATGGACCTCTCGAAATGCGCTGCATCGGAACCGTCGGCGGTAACGACCACCCACCCGTTCGCTCCGATCAGGACCTTCTCGCGCCCCGCCATGATCATGGGCTCTATCGCCAGGGTCATGCCGGGCTGGAGGGTCACGCCCCGACCGGAGCGCCCGAAGTTGGGGACCTGGGGCGCCTCATGAAGCTTCTTCCCCACGCCGTGCCCCGTAAAGTCCCGGACGATGCCGTACCCCAGCGGAACGACGTAGGACTCGACGGCATGTCCGATATCTCCGATCGTCCTGCCCGCGAGGGCCGCGGCGATGGCGCGGTTCAGAGACGCCTCCGTCACGTCGAGGAGCTTCCGACGCTCCGCGCTGACGGCCCCCACGGGGTAGGTACAGGCGGCATCCCCATAATAACCGTCCAGGCAGGCCCCAACGTCCACGCTCAGGATGTCGCCCTCCGCCAGCCTGCGCCCGTCGCTGGGAAAACCATGGACGATCTCCTCGTTGATCGAGGCGCAGATCGTCCCCGGAAAGGGGCTCATGGAGGGCGCAGGACGGTATCCCTTGAACGCGGGCGCCGCCCCGCAGGAGCGGATATGCTCCTCCGCCATGCGGTCCAGCTCTCCCGTGGAGATGCCCGGGCGGACGGCCTCCCGCAGGAGGTCCAGCACCTCCGCGACCACCTTGCCCGCCCGACGCATCAGGACGAGCTCCTCCTCCGACTTAAGATGCACCATGCCGTTTCAGAATCGCCGCGATATCGCCATAGGCCGCTTCCGGAGCCTGAGAGGCGTCCACAGCGCTCAGCAGTCCCTTTTTCCCATACCAGTCGATCAGCGGCTGGGTCTGGTCGTGGAAGACCTTCAATCGATTTCGGATCACGGACTCCTCGTCGTCGTCCCTCTGATAAAGCTCCCCGCTGCAGGCAGGGCAGCTGTGCCCGTCCCCGTCCAGGGTCAGGAGGTTGAAGATCGCCCCGCAGGAGCGGCAGGTCCGCCGGTTTGAGAGACGCCGGACCAGGGCCTCGTCCCCGATGTCGAAGAGGATGACCGCATCCAGCGCCTGGCCTCGCTCCGCAAGGAAGCTCTCGAGGAACTCCGCCTGCGCTATGGTGCGGGGAAAACCGTCCAGCAGGAACCCCCCCTTCATGTCGGGCTCCAGAAGACGGCCCGACACCATCTTCAGGACGACCTCGTCGGGAACCAGGGCCCCCTTGTCCATGTAGCTGCGGGCAAGGATACCGAGAGGCGTCTCCTCCTTCAGGTTCTTCCGAAAGATATCGCCGGTCGAGACGTGGGCACAGCCAAGACGCTCCTTCAAAAGGGCGGCCTGCGTTCCCTTTCCCGAGCCCGGAGCACCTAAAAGGACCAATCTCACGGTGATTCGCCTCCTATGCCCTTACATGCGGAGCAGGCTGCCCGATTTTCCACCGGACTTCCTGAGGATGCCGTCGTAGTGGCGCATCAAAAGCTGGGCCTCGATCTGATGTACGGTGTCGAGCGCGACGCCGACGACGATCAGGACCGCCGTGCCGCCGAAATAGAAGCTCTTGATCCCCATGATGGAGGACATGAAGTTGGGGACCAGGGCGATGATCGCCAAAAAGACGGCCCCGCCCAGCGTGATGCGCTCCATCACCTTCGTGATGTAGTCCGCCGTGGGCTGACCGGGCCGGATGCCCAGGATGAACCCGCCGTACTTCTTCATGTTGTTGGCGATGTCCGTTGGGTTGAAGACGACCGCCGTGTAGAAGTAGGCGAAGAATATGATCAGCGCGACATAGCAGATGATGTAGAACAGGCTGTTTGGCTCAAAAAGAGCCTTGAGGAATCGTCCAACGGAGCTCTCGCTGAAGAAATTCGCCACCGTGTAGGGGAAGATCAGGATGGAGGAGGCGAAGATGATGGGGATGACCCCGGACTGATTGACCCTCAGCGGAATAAACGTGCTCTGGCCGCCGTACACCTTGTTGCCCACCACGCGCTTGGCGTACTGGACCGGCAGACGCCGCTGCCCCTCCTGGAGCATGATGCACCCCGCGACGACGACGACCATGAGGATGAGCCCGACCAGGAGCGCCAGCAGGTTCAGCTGCCCCACGCGGACCATGTTCCAGCTCTGCATCACCGCCTCGGGAATCCGGGCCACGATGCCCGCGAAGATCAGGAGAGAGATGCCGTTGCCGATGCCGTGATCCGACAGCTCCTCGCCCATCCACATCACGGCGATGGAACCCGCCGTGAGCGTCGTCACGACCAGAAGCGCGCTGAAGAAGCTGCCGGAGAAGATCCCGAGGCTTCCCAGCCACGCCGTCATCCCCACGCCCTGCACCACGGCGAAGAGCACGGAACCGTAGCGCGTCCACTGGACGATCTTCTTGCGCCCCTCGGTGTTGTCCTTCTGGAGCTTCTCCAGGTAGGGGAAGATGACGACCAGGAGCTGCATGACGATGCTCGAGTTAATGTAGGGAGCGACCCCGAGGGAGAAGATGCTGAAACGCTGCAGGGCCCCGCCGGAGAAGAGGTTCAGGAAATCCAGAACCCCGCTGTTGTTGCCGCCGAAGAGCTGAGCCATCGCCGCCGTATCGACGCCCGGCGTTGGGATATGGGCCCCAAGCCGGAAGACGAACAAGACGCCGAGGGTGAACAGGATCCGTCGTTTTAGGTCGGGCAGTCTGAAGGCGTCGCCGAAAGACCCGAGCACGTCAGATCCCCTCGACCTTCCCGCCTGCCGCCTCGATCTTCGCACGCGCCCCGCCGCTGACCGCGTCGACCTTCAGGGTCAACGCCTTGGCGAGATCTCCCTTCGCCAGTATCTTGACGGGCAGGGAGTCGGAACGGATCAGCCCCGCGTTCAGGAGATCGTGAGCGGTAACCTCGCGGCCCGCCTCGAACTTATCGTTCAGGGAAGAGACATTGACGATTTGATACTCCCGGGCGAAACGGGCGTTGTTGAAGCCGCGCTTGGGCACCCTGCGGGCCAAAGGCATCTGGCCTCCCTCGAACCCGGGGCGCACGCCGCCGCCCGCCCGGGCCTTGTGTCCCTTGTGGCCCTTCCCCGCGGTCTTGCCCGTGCCGCTGGCGATTCCCTGCCCCAGGCGCTTGGCCTTCTTTCGGGAGCCCGGTGCGGGGCTGAGATCGTGAATATTCATGTGCGTCCGCCTCCTCAGTTATCGCTCGTCCAGACGACCAGGTGCCTGACGTGCTCGATCATGCCGCGGATCTGAGGGGTATCCTCGTGTTCCACCGTCGACTGCAGCTTGTGAAATCCCAAAGCCTTGAGGGTCCGCTTCTGACGCTCCGCGAACCCGATGGCGCTCTTGACCCATTTGATCCTTATCTTAGCCATAGGGACAACCTCCTAATGCACCCGAGTCCGCCTAGTCCGCGGATGCGGCCGCGGGTTCCGGGGCCTTCTTCCCGCGCAGCTTGTAGATCTCCTCCGCGGTACGGGTCTCCTTGATGGCCTCCAGGGTCGCCCAGGCCACGTTGATGGAGTTGGAGGTACGCCCCACGACCTTGGTGACGACGTCCTTGACGCCGCCCAGCTCCATGATGGCGCGCACCACCCCGCCGGCGATGACTCCCGTTCCGGCAGGAGCGGGCTTCAACAGGACCGCGGCGGCTCCGAAGTTGCCCGTGACGGGGTGGGGCATCGTATCCCCAGCCCGGCGGATCTCCACGAGCTCCTTGCTCGCCTTGTCGATCCCCTTGCGCACGGCCTCGGATATCTCCTTGGCCTTGCCGATCCCCGCTCCGACATAGCGTTCGCCGTCCCCGACGACGACAAGCACGGCGAACTTGAAGCGTTTGCCGCCCTTGACGACCTTGCTCACGCGATTGATGGCGACAACGCGCTCTTTCAGCTCCAGGGATTTAGCATCGATTCGCTTCTTGATCATGATCAGCCTGCTCTCCTAAAATATTCAGCCGAGGCCGATTAAAACTTGAGGCCGGCCTCGCGGGCCGCATCAGCCAGGGCCTTGACCTTGCCATGATACTCATGGCCGCCGCGGTCGAAGACCACCGCCTCGATTCCCTTCGCCCTCGCCCGCTCCGCGGCCAGCTTGCCGACCGCCTTGGCGGCCTCGACGTTGCAGGTCCCCTTGAGCCCTTCCCGGACAGATTTCTCCAGGCTGGAGGCCGCCGCCAGAGTATGCCCCAGGTCGTCGTCGATGATCTGGACGTAAACGTACTTCAAGCTGTGAAAGACGGCCATCCTCGGCTTCTCGGCCGTGCCCGCAAGCGTCCGGCGCAGCCTCTCATGCCGCACGACGCGCAAGTCGTTTCTGCTTCTCTTCTTCATTTCGAGTCCACCCTCGCCTACTTCGCGCCGGTCTTACCGGCCTTGCGAACGATATGCTCGTCCTGGAAACGAATCCCCTTGCCATGATAGGGCTCCGGCGGGCGATACTCCCGGATGAGGGCGCAGGTCTGCCCCACCAGCTCCTTATCGATTCCCTTGACGACGAGTTTGACCGGGTTCTCCACGACGATCTCGACCCCCTGGGGAGGGGTGAACTCGACCGGATGGGAAAAGCCCAGGTTCATGACGAGCTTCTTGCCCTGCAGCTGGGCCCTCCAGCCCACGCCGACGATCTCCATCGTCTTCTGGAACCCCTCGGTCACCCCGGTCACCATGTTGGCGATCAGGGCCCGGGTCATCCCGTGCCAGGCGCAGGTCTGCTTCTCGTCGTTCGACCGGGACACCACGACCCTGTCGTCCGAGACGTCCACCGCAATTCCGGGCATCAACGGGGTGTTCAGCTCCCCCTTCGTGCCCTTCACCACGACCTTATCTCCTTTAATCGTCACGCTCGTCCCCTTGGGGAGGACGATCGCCTTGCGTCCAATGCGAGACATCCCTAAAAGCCCCCCTTACCAGACGTAGCAGAGGACTTCTCCGCCCAGCCCCAGCTTGGCGGCCTCGGAGCCCGACTTCAGGCCCTGGGAGGTCGAGAGCACGGCCAGCCCAAGCCCCCCCATGACGACGGGCAGCTTGTCCTTGCCTACGTAGATCCTTCGCCCCGGCTTACTGATCCGGCGCAGCCCCTGAATCACGCGCTCGCGGTCGGGGCCGTAGGAGAGGAAGATGCGGATCGAAGCATAGGGCTTCTTCGGGTCGGTGATCGTCTTGAAGTTCCTGATATAGCCCTCTTCCTTGAGGATCCGGGCGATGGCCAGCTTCATCTTGCTGGCGGGAACATCCACGCTGTCGCTGTAAATCATGTTCGCGTTGCGCACCCTCGTGAGCATATCCGCGATGGGATCGTTAACGTACATTCCGTTGCCCCCCTAGGCTACCAGCTCGATTTGACGACGCCGGGTATTCTGCCCTCCCGGGCCAGCTTGCGGAAGCAGCAGCGGCACATATCGAACATACGCATATAGGCGTGCACCCTGCCGCACAGCGGGCAGCGGTTGTGCCGCCGCACCTCGAACTTAGGGGCCAGTGTCGCCTTGTGTCTCATAGCCTTCCTTGCCATTTCTCTGCCTTGCCCCCTGTCTAACGATTGTTGAAGGGCATTCCCATGCCCTTGAGGAGCGCATAGGCCTCCTCGTCGCTCGAAGCGCTGGTCACGATGGAGACGTTCATGCCCCGGGAACGGATAACCTTGTCGTAGCTGATTTCCGGGAAGATGAGCTGCTCACGCAGCCCCAGGTTGTAGTTCCCACGGCCGTCGAACCCGCGCTTCGAAACGCCCTGAAAGTCCTTGATGCTGGGCAGGGCCAGAGAGATCAGGCGGTCCAGGAACTCCCACATGCGTTCCCCCCGGAGGGTGACCGAACAGGCCACAGGCATCCCCTCGCGCACCTTGAACCCGGCGATGGACTTCTTCGCACGCTTGAGAAGGGGCTGCTGCCCCGTAATCGCGCGAAGCTCGGCGATCGCCGCATCCATAAACTTGATATCCAGTTTGGCGTCGCCCACCCCGATGTTCACCACGATCTTTTTGATCTTGGGGAGCTGCATCACGTTCCCGTACCCGAACTCCTTCTGCAGGGCGGAAGCGACCTCCGTCTTGTACTTCTCCAACATACGCGGCGTCATTTTCGTGTCCTCCCCAATCAGGCCCTGTCGATGATCTCGCCGCACTTCTTGCAGACGCGGACCTTCTTGCCGCTCTCCAGGAAGGAGGAGCCGACGCGCGTTGCCTTCCCGCACTGCGGGCAGACCAGCATTACCTTGGCGGCGTAGATGGGGGCCTCCTGTTTGACGATCCCCGCCTGAGGGCTCTTCTGGCTGGGCCTCATGTGGCGCGAGACCATGTTCACGCCCTCGACGACGACCATGTCGCGCGCCGGGAAGCGGCGCATGATCTTGCCTTCCTTGCCCTTGTCCTTGCCGGAGATCACATGGACCCGGTCGTTTTTCCTGAGTCTTACCGACATAATTCCACGCCTCCTAAACCACTTCGGGCGCGAGGGAGAGGATGCGCATGTACTTCTTCGCGCGCAGCTCCCGGCCCACGGGACCAAAGATGCGCGTCCCCTTCGGCTCCCCGTTGTTGTCGATGATCACGGCGGCGTTGTCGTCGAAGCGGACGTAAGAACCGTCGCGGCGGCGAACTTCCTTCCGGGTGCGGACGATCACGGCCTTGACCACGGACCCCTTGGCGATGTTGCTGTTGGGGATGGCCTCGCGAACCGAGGCGACGATGACGTCGCCGATCGAGCCCCACTTACGCCGGCTCCCGCCCATGACCTGGATGCAGAAAAGCTTCCGGGCTCCGGAGTTGTCAGCAACGTTCAATACTGTCGTCAACTGAATCATAACTTACTCCTCCCCGGGCGTATCAGAACCAAAGACAGGGGCGCGCCGCAGCACTTCAATGAGCTCCCACCTCTTGGTCCTGCTCAGAGGACGCGTCTCGCGGATTCGCACCTGGTCTCCGATGCGGCAGGTGTTCTCCTCGTCGTGAGCCACGTACTTCTTGGCCCTCTGGATGCGCTTCCCATAAAGGGGGTGCTCCGCAAGACGGGAGACCTTGACGACCACCGTCTTGTCCATCTTGTTGCTGACCACGATCCCCACCCGGACCTTACGGTGAGAGAGCCCCGTCTCCATATGTGCCTCCATATGCGCCTCCATGAGACGACCTACCTCCTGGCCGCAGAGGCCTCCGCCGCACGGCTCTTCTCGCCTGCGACGGTCAGCACTCTGGCTATGATCTTTCGGACATCCCGGATGCGGCTCGTGTTCTTGAGTTGTCCGACTGCGTTCTGAAAACGAAGATTGAACAGTTCTTCTTTATAGCGGCGGTACTGCTCCTGGAGCTCCTCCAGATTCAGTTCCCGAAGTTTCGTCGCATCCATCAGTCTTCACCACCCATACCTTCTCTTGACACCATGCGCACCTTGATCGGCAGTTTGTGGGAGGCCGTCCGGAAGGCCATCTCGGCGAGATCCTGAGGGATCCCCGCAAACTCGAACAGGACGCGGCCCCGCTTGACGGCGGCAACCCAGAACTCGGGCGCGCCCTTTCCCTTCCCCATGCGGGTCTCCAGGGGCTTCTTCGTGTAAGGGCGGTCCGGGAAGACGCGGATCCAGATCTTTCCGCCCTTCTTCATCTTTCTGGATATCGCCACGCGGGTAGCCTCGATCTGGCGCGCCGTGATCCAGGCGTTCTCAAGGGCCTGAATTCCCCAGTCCCCGAATGCGACCGTCGTGGCGCCCTTGGAGACGCCCCGAAGGGGGGATCTGTGGGATTTTCGGTATTTTACCCTGCTGGGCATAAGCATGACGAACTACCCCCTTGCCCTTTCACGGCGGCCGCTGCGAGGCGCCACGGGGCGCTCGTTCTCACGGTCGCGGTAAATCCAGATCTTACAGCCGATCACTCCATACATCGTGTTGGCCTCGGCAAAGCCGTAATCGATATCGGCCCGAATCGTCGAGAGGGGAAGCCGCCCCTCGTTGTACCATTCGGTACGGGCGATCTCCGCGCCTCCAAGGCGTCCGGCCACCTGAGCCTTGATCCCCAGCGCCCCCGCCTTCGTCGCGCGGAAGATCGCCTGCTTCATGGCCCGGCGGAAGGAAACGCGGCGCTCGAGCGCGGAGGCAATGCTCTCGGCGACCAGCTGGGCAACGACGTCGGGATTCTTGATCTCCTGGACGTTGACCATCACCTTGCCGCCGGTCAGAGCCTGAAGCTCGTCCTTGATCGTCTGGATCTCCGCCCCGCCGCGGCCGATCACCACTCCGGGCCGGGCGGTCCAAATCGTGAAGCGGATCACGTGCCCCACGCGCTCGATATCCACGCGGGAGATGGAGGCCCCCTCCCACTTCTTCAATACCCACTCACGGAGCCTGAGGTCCTCGTGCAGCTTCTTCGCATACTCCTTGCGGCCGGCGTACCACTTGGACTCCCACTCCGTAGCAACCCCAAGCCTGTATCCTACGGGATGAACCTTCTGTCCCACGAAAAAACCCTCCTAACGTTCCGAAACCGTAACGGTCACATGGGATGTGCGGTGCACATAAGGATGGGCTCTGCCCATGGAGGCGGGACGAAAGCGCTTCATCGAGGGCCCCTGATCCGCAAAGGCCGTGACAACGTGCAGCTTGTCCGTATCCATCCCGTAATTGTGCTCGGCGTTCGCCACGGCGCTCTGCAGGACCTTGTAGACGATCCGCGCGGCCTTCTGAGGGGAGAAGCGCAGAATCGTCAGGGCCTCGCCCGCATCCTTGCCCCGAATGAGGGCCAGGACCTGCCGCACCTTCATCGGGGAGATCCTGACCTGGCGCGCCATGGCCTTGGCTGTCGATTTCTCCATAGCGGCTCCCCTACCTTCCCTTCGTGGAGCGTTCCTGCCCCGCATGATGCCCGAACTTGCGCGTCGGGGCGAACTCCCCCAGCTTGTGCCCGACCATGTTCTCGCTGACGTAGACCGGCAGGTGCATCCGTCCGTTGTGGACGGCGATCGTATGACCGATCATCTGCGGAACGACGGTGGAACGACGGGACCAGGTCTTCAGGACCTTCTTGTTTCCCGATATGTTCATCTCTTCTATCTTGGCCAGGAGCCTCTGCTCGATGAAAGGCCCCTTTTTGGCGGAACGAGCCATCCTAAAAGTCCCTCCTCACGTCTACTTATCGTAACGGCGGCGAACGATCAGCCTGTCGGAAGGCTTGCGCTTGCGCGTACGATATCCCTTAGCCGGCGTGCCCCACGGAGAAACAGGATGCTTGTTGCTCTTGCTCTTTCCCTCGCCGCCGCCCATCGGGTGGTCCACCGGGTTCATCACCATGCCGCGCACGCGGGACCGGCGGCCGCTCCAACGGGTCTTCCCCGCCTTGCCCAGGGAGATGTTCTCGTAATCCTCGTTCCCCACCTGTCCCACCGTGGCCATGCACTCGAGGAGGATCAGACGGAGCTCGCCGCTGGGCATACGGATGAAGGCGTACTTGCCCTCCTTCGCCATCAGCTGGGCCGACGTACCCGCCGCACGCACCAGCTTGGCGCCTCGCCCCGGCTCGAGCTCGAGGTTATGGACGACCGTTCCCACCGGGATGTCCTTCAGCTTCAGGGCGTTGCCCGGGGTGATGTCGGCCTCGGGACCGGAATGGATCGTATCCCCGACCTTCAGCCCCTTGGGAAGCAGAATGTACCGCTTCTCGCCGTCGGCATAGTGGATCAGCGCGATGCGGGCGTTCCGGTTGGGGTCGTACTCGACTGTGGCCACCTTGCCGGGGACCCCGATCTTGTCGCGGCGGAAGTCGATGATGCGGTAGGTCCGCCTGTGCCCCCCGCCGATATGACGCATCGTGATGCGGCCGGTGTTGTTGCGTCCGCCGCTCTTGCGCAGCTCGGTGGTGAGGGAGCGCTCGGGCTTGTCGGCCGTAATGTCCTCGCGTCCCTGGATGGACATCTGCCGGCGGCCCGGGGTATAGGGTTTGAACTGTTTGATCGACATCTTCATCTACCTCTTTCTGGGCTGCCCCGCATCAAACCGAGGCACCCTCGAAGAACTCGATGCGTTGCCCCTCCGGCAGTGCCACAATCGCTTTCTTCCAGGACCGGGTCTTCCCCATAAAGGCGCCCATACGCTTGGGCTTGCCCTTGACGTTGATCGTGTTGACGCTCAGCACCTTCACCTTGAAGATCTGCTCGACCGCCTGGCGGATCTGGATCTTGTTGGCGTCCTTGTGGACCTCGAAGGTGTACTTGTTGTGCCCCATCAGGGAGCTGCTCTTCTCGGTGACGATCGGCCGGATAACAATATCGTGAGCGACCAGATTCATCTCGCATACACCTCCTCGAGCCGGGCGACGACCTCGGGGGTCACGACCAGCGTCCTGGAGTTCAGAAGATCGTAGACGTTGATGCTGGCGATGTTGAGGAACTTGGCCCCCGGGATGTTGCGAACCGAGCGCATGACGTTGTCCCCGCCCTCATGGTAGACCACAAGGACCTTCTGCGCCCCGATGGCATCCATGAAGCCCTTCATGGCCTTCGTGGAGGGCTTGTCCATCTCCATCCCCCTCACCACGGTCATCAAAGAATCACGGACCTTGACCGAAAGGGCGCTGAGCATGGCCAGCCGGCGCACCTTTTTGTTGACCTTCTGGTGATAGTCCCTCGGCTTCGGGCCGTGGGCCACGCCACCGTGGACCCAGATGGGGGAACGCGTGCTTCCCTGGCGGGCGCGCCCCGTATGCTTCTGCTTCCAGGGCTTTCTTCCGCCGCCGCTGACCTCTCCGCGGGTCTTCGTGGAGTGCGTGCCCTGGCGGCAGTTGGCCAGGTGGGCCACCACGACCTGGTGCATGGCCGGGACGTGCAGCGGGGCGTCGAACACGACGTTGGAGAGCTCCATCTCCCCGGCATCCTGGCCGTTGAAATCCACAACTTTAACTGCAGGCATAATCCTTGTACCCTCCTTCCCTATCGCTTACTTCTTCTTGTAGAGGGTGACCAGGCTGTTCTTGGCACCCGGCACGGCCCCCTTGACAAGGAGGAGGTTGTTCTCCGGATCGACGGCCATGATCGTGAGATTCTTGACCGTCACCTTTTCGCTGCCCATATGTCCCGGCATCCGCTTGCCCGGGAAGATTCGGCCCGGGAAGGAGATGGCGCCGCTGGAACCGCCATGCCGATGCATGACCGACGTACCGTGGCTGAACTGCTGGCCGCCGAAGTGATAGCGCTTCATGACCCCGGCAAACCCCTTGCCCTTGCTGACGCCCCTGACGTCCACCTTCTCGCCCGTCTCAAACAGATCCACCCTGATCTCCTGCCCAATCTCATACCCGTCCGCCGTCTCGAGACGAAACTCGCGCAGCGTCCGCCTGGGCTCGAGCTTGTGTTTGTCGAAAAGACCTTTTAGGGGTTTGGACAGCTTATACGGCTTGATCGCCCCAAAGCCGAGAAGAACGGCAGAGTATCCGTTCTGTTCGGGGGTCCGGACGGCAACGACGGGGCACGGGCCCGCCGCGATCACCGTGACCGCCACGGCCTGTCCCTGCTCGTCGAAAATCTGAGCCATGCCAACCTTCTTCCCCAGTATCCCTATACCCATCGTTATATATTCTCCTTTCAGCTCCAGCGCTTTCCTCATTCCCAATTTCCAATCATTCGTATACGTCGTTGTTTTTGCTCGCCTTGCTCGACGTACCTCTTTGTACGCCTTCGCATCGGCTCGCAAAAGCCGCCTCGTCTACGAACGATTTGAAATCGGGACTACTCCACACCCTTTAAGGGGCTAAAGTTTGATCTGGATATCGACTCCAGAGGAAAGATTGAGCTGCATCAACGCATCCATGGTCTTCTGCGTCGGTTCGACGATATCAATCAGACGCTTGTGCGTCCTCATCTCAAACTGCTCCCGCGCGTCCTTGTCCTTGTGAGGAGACTTCAGGATCGTCACCTTGCTGATCTCGGTGGGGAGGGGAATAGGGCCGGAAACCCTGGCCCCCGTGCCCTCCGCCGTCTCCGCGATCTGGGCTGCGGACGTGTCGAGAACCCTGTGGTCAAATGCCTTCAGCCGGATACGGATTCTTTTAGCCACTGCCGTGTCCCTCTATGCCCTACTCGAGGATCTTGGTGACGACGCCGGCGCCCACCGTATGGCCGCCCTCGCGGACCGCGAAACGAA
>NZ_CALIAA010000134.1 GCF_938040765.1 uncultured Fretibacterium sp. | reverse complement strand
GCTATCCTGAGACTGATCGGCCCGCAAGCGAAGCGAGCGGCTGCCGGAAGGCTCCACCCCGGGTATAGCGGCGGCCCCGGCACGCTCTCTCCTCAAAACGGGCAAGCTGGGGTCCACATAAGCAGACCGCCAACGAGCGGAAGCGAGTTGAGCGGGTCGCTTAGGGGCTTCATCAGGGGGGCTTCGTGAATTAAATCAGTGTTTCCCTCGTCCCGGCCCCTCAGGCCCCTTCGGCGACAGCCGGGGCCGGAGCCTCGGGATTCGGGCCGGACGCGGCCTTTCTGGGCGCGGATTCGGCCCCATCCTTGGGCGCGGCCGGCTTTGCGGACTGAGGTACGGGGGTGACCATCATGCGCATGTAGCGCCCCTCCATCCGAGGGCTGCCCTCCGCCTTGCCCAGAGCGCCGCACTCCGCCATGACGCGGTTCAAGACCTCCTCGCCGCGGGAGAGGAAGGCCATTTCCCGTCCTCTGAAGAAGACGGAGACCTTGACGCGGTGCCCCTCCTCGAGGAAGTTCCGGATCGCCTTCACCTTGAAGTTGAAGTCGTGCTCGTCGATCTTGGGGCGCATTTTGATCTCCTTGAGGGTCTGGACCTTCTGCTTCTTGCGGGCGTCCTTCTCCTTCTTCTGGAGCTGGTAGCGATACTTGCCGTAATCCATGATCCGGCAAACGGGCGGCTTGGCCAGGGGAGCGACCTCAACCAGGTCCAGCATCCGCTCCTCGGCCATCCGGACAGCCTCAGCCGTGTCGATCTGTCCGACCTTCACCCCGTTCTCGTCCACCAACAACACCTGCGGCACAGTGATCTCCTGATTGACCCTCGGCGCATCCTCTTCAGTCCTGGGGAATATAACGCCTCACCTCCATAGAGATAGATAAAAAATCGGGGCCGGCCCCCTGGACCACCCCGACAATCTGCGCTTCACACGTCTCCCCTGCCATCGTACCATTGGAGGAAGACGCTTTGCACAATCTCGCACGGCCCGGCAACAGCCTCCACCGACGGAAGGCGCCGCATCGGGCGAGAGGGGGCAGCCTCTGCTTGACTCGCGACATACCGTGGAACTATAACATATTTCGTCCCGTCGGACAAGCGGACAGGACTTCCGAATGCGGGACAGCGTGTTAAAATAGGCGCGGGACCGCATGCGAGCCCTACGGGATACCGTCCCGACGGACCTTTCGCGGCCCCGCGGACCGGTTTTCGGACCCGATTTCCCGAACATCCCGACGAACGATCAAGGAGGTCCCGTTCATCATGATATTCAAAGGCAGTTTCCCGACGTTGCCGGTGGTGCTCCTCGCAGGAGTCCTCGTGCTCCTCGCCCGTCCCTGCGCGGCGGACATCCCGGCGGTCCATTCCGTGGACGTCTATCCCAGGGGCGCGCGGTTCGTCTTCGAGCTCACCCCCACGGAGGACTCCTTCCGGTTCGAGCTCCCCGGCGCCTTCGACGCCGCGAGCGTCCGCCTCCTGAACCTCACGGGGGTCTCGGACCTCCAGGTGATCGAGCAGGGGCGCAAGGGCTGGATTCCCCCCTCCCTCGCCCCCCTGAAGGAACGGACGGACGCCCAGGCCAAGGCCGTCGCCCTTCTGAAGGCGAAGGCGGCCTCCCTGGAACAGACCCGCGCGATGCTGAACGTGAGCAGCGCTCAGGTCAACGGGACCGAGAGCAGGGACCTGATCCACTACATGGAGGAGGCTCAGGCCCTCCGACTGAAGGTCGAGAACGACCTGGCGGACCTGACGGAGACCCTGAGCCTGGAGACGGAGGAGCTGGAGCGCCTGAAGGCGGAGCTCGAGTCCCGGAGCCCTCAGCGGTCCGACCAGATCGTACAGGTCAGCGGGCGCACGAACGCACGCCAGCCGCTGCTCTTCGAGGCCCGCACGGACGCCGCCCGCTGGGGGCTGCGGTACGTCATGGACCTGAACAGCGCGACGGGAGCCATCGACGTCCACATGTTCGCGTCCGCCGCGCAGGGGACGGGGCTCGACTACTCGGGGGACCTGACCTTCCACTCCAGGCAGCCGGAGGACTCGGTCTCGCCGCCCGCGATGGATCCCCTTCGGGTCGCCTTGCGTCCGAAGCATCCGATACCGGTCAGGAGCCCCGCGGCTTTGGGTTTGACCTCTGCAGCCGCCCCCAGCGCCCTTGCCAAAGCGATGCCCGAGAGAGCGTCAAACACGATGGACGATCAGGGCGATGAGGCCGTGGAGTTCGGTGCGGGGCTTCCCGTGATCGCTTCCACCCTCTCGAACGTGGCCGTCCTGGGCCGGGGGACGCTCGAGGGGGACGGCACGCCCTCGGACGTGGCGCTCGGCGCCCTGTCGCTCAAGAGCACGCCCCTTCTGGTTCTGATCCCTGAGCAGCGCTCCACGGGCTGGATCGTCGCCAGCATGGACGCCATCACCACGCCCCTGATGCCGGGGCGTGCGGAGCTGCGCGTGGACGGCCGTCCGTCCGGCTCCACCCAGGTGCCGGAGTACGGGCTGGGGCAGAGCCGGCTTCCCTTCGGCTCGGCCTCGCGGCTCAGCGCGAAAAAGACCCCGCTGGTGGAGAGCACGGGCAGCTCCTGGCTGGGGGGATCGGGCGTCTTCAAGAGCGGCTACACGCTGGAGGTGTCCAGCGGCATGGACTCGGAGCGGGAGGTCACCGTCCGGGACCGGCTTCCGATCCCGGTGGACGAGAAGATCAAGCTGGAGGTCCTCAAAATCGATCCCGAGCCCACGGAGCGCGACGCGGAGAATCGCCTGTCGTGGAAACTGTCCGTCAAGCCCGGCGAGATCCGGAAGATCGTCGTGGAGTACACCCTGAGCTACCCCTCCGGAGAGACCCTGGAATACCGTTAGCACCATGGAACGTCCCGTCAGCCTCATGAAGTGGCTTTTCCTGCCGCCCGTCGTCGCGATCCCGACGATCCTCATCGTCCGTTCCCTGGGCTCTCCCGCGGCGTCGGGCCCGGTGGACGCGTCGCTCTGGGGCCTGACGGGGCTCCTGTTCGTCGTCCTGACCGCGCTCTACGCCCTGTTCATCCTCCAGGGCGCCAAAGGGGGCTACATCCCGGTCCAGCTCATCGCACAGGGGATGCTGCTCTGTCCCCTGTCCGTCAGCTTCGGGGCCCGGCTCCAGTGGGTGGGCGTGACCATGGCCGTCTGCGGCGCGGTGGTCCTGACGACGCTCTATCACCACCGCCTCCACAGGCCCCTCCCCGAGGCGAGGCTTGAGGAGGGCGTTCGGGACTTCGACCTGCCGGTCCCCTTCGCGGTCACCGACGAGGTCGGCGATATCCTCGCCATCAGCGACGCCCTGCTCGAGATCGCGGGGATCTCCCGGGAGACCGCGCTGGCCTCGAACATCGCGCTGCTCCTCCCCCCGGGGGAGGGGACGGCGATGCTTGGCGAAAAAGCATGGAACGTCCTTCAGCAGCCGATGAAGGAGGGCCGCATCTGCTTCCGGCTCGAACCGAAGGCGTTGTCCGACGCCGCCCCCCAGGCCGATTCCTTTGTCGACCCCCTCACGGGCCTTCATACGCGGGGCTACGCGATGCAGCGCCTGGAGGAGGAGCTGTACCGCATCCGGCGCTACGGACATTTCCTGACGTCGGTCCTGATGCGGCTCACGTTCCCACCCTCGTCGGACTCGGACCCGTGGGTGGACGATGCCTTCCGCGCCTACTGCCGCGCCGTGCATGCCAGCCTGCGGGCCTCGGACATCGCCTTTTCCCCGGGGCCCCGCGACATCTTCCTGATCCTGATCGATACCGACAACGACGCCGCAGAGGCCGTCGTCGCCAAGCTCGAAACGCTTATGCGCACGCTCTGCACGTCCCACTCCGCGCTCTCCACCGCGGTGATCCTCCGCGTGACGGACTTCGTCAAGGGCGGCCCCGGCGTCCCGAACGCGGAGGACCTCGTGAAGCGGGTCGACGAGAACATGCAGGCCAAGTACACGCTTGGCTCCTGATTCGGAGGTTCCCGTGAGAATTTCCGGGGGCCTCTCCCCGCTGGGCCTGCACATCCTGGACCGCCTCGTCCTGAAGGCGGTCGCCGGTCCCTTCGTCTTCGGGGTGCTGATCTTCACCCTGATCTTCGTGGCGGGCGACCTGCTCTTCCAGGCGGCGAGACTGATCATCGAACAGGGCGTCTCCCTGGGGGTCGTGACGCGCCTCTTCCTCTACCGCCTGCCGGAGGTCGTCGCCATGACCTTCCCCATGTCCTCGCTGCTGAGCGCCCTTCTGGGGATGACCGGCCTGGCCGCGGGCAGCGAGCTGATCGCCCTGAAGTCCCTGGGTATCCCGTTCTCGCGCGTGCTCCGGCCCATCGTCGTCGCATCGCTCCTCGTCTCGTTGGGGACCCTGGCCTTCAACGAGACCGTGGTGCCCTTCACCTCCATCGCCGCGGACCGGCTGCTCAAGTACGAGGTGATGAAGAACCAGGCCGCCGCGCTTCAGGAGAAGGTCTTCCTGCGCGACGAGAGCGGCGGGGAGCTCCGGCGGGTCCTCTACGTCAACCAGATGGATACGAGGAAGGGGATCCTGAAGGACGTCATGGTGCACGAGTTCGAGGGCGGACGCCTGGTGCGCACCTCCGTGGCGCAGCAGGGGGTCTGGAAGGACGGGCAGTGGTGGATCGAGGACGGCCGCGTCTACGACGTCAACAGCCGGGGCGACATCAACCTGCTCTTCCGCTTCGAGCGGCAGCGGCTCGCGCTGAACCTCTCGCCCGAGCAGATCCAGCGCAGCACGAGGCGCCCGGTGGACATGAGCGCCCATGAGCTGTGGGCCTACATCCGCCAGGCCAGCATGATCGGGTCGGACCTCTCGAAGCTCTGGGTGATGTTTCACCTGAAGCTGGCCGTGCCCTGGGCCTGCGTCATCATGGCGGTCCTGGGCGCGGGGTTCGGCGCGTCGCGTCAGGGCCGGTCCGGCTCGGGGATGGGATTCGGCATCAGCGTCGTCATCGTCTTCGCCTACTACGTCGTGATGTCGATGTGCCGCGCCCTCGGCGAGGCCGGGGCGATCTGGCCCTCGCTGGCCGCGTGGGCCCCCAACCTGGTGTTCATGATCGTGGCGGTCTTCTTCGCGCGCCGGGTGGACCGATGAGCGCACCGGAGGGCCGGATCGTCCTGATCGCCGGGGAGGGCGCGCTGCCCGTGGAGATCGCGAGGCGCCTCCACGAGCGGGGGACCCCTCCCGTCGTCGTCACCCTGAGGGGCGACGACGGGGCGCTCGCCCCATGGTCCGAGGCCGTGGTCCATCTCCGGTTCCCGAGTCTGGGGCGCGTCGTCCGCGAGGCCCGGCGCCGCGGCGCGGAGCGCCTCATCATGGCCGGGCACATCGCCAAGAGGACGATCTACCTCCTGCCCGCCCTCTTCGACCCCCTCACCCGCTCGGTGCTCTCCGCCACGCCGCGGGACGACCATGCGCTTCTGGGGTCGATCGTAGAGGCGTTCGAGCGGGAGGGCATCGCCGTCCTCCCCTACTGGCAGATCCTGCCGGAGTTCCTGGCGCCGGAGGGGCGGCTGGGCTCCCGCGCCCCGACCGAGGCCGAGCTGCAGGACGTCCGATATGGGGCGGAGGTCCTGAGCGTCACGCTGCCCTGTTCCTTCGGCCAGGCGATCGTGGTGGCGGACCGCGCCGTCGTGGCCGTCGAGGCGATGGAGGGGACGGACGCGATGATCGGGCGCTGCGGCGCGCTGTCGGGCCGGGGCGTCGTCGTCAAGATGATGCGGTCCGACCAGGACCTGCGCTACGACCTGCCGACCGTCGGGCCCGGGACCATCGAGTCCATGAGGTGCGCGGGGCTGACCTGCCTGGCCGTCGAGGCGGGTCGGACCCTGGTTCTGGAGCCGGAGCGGACGTTCGAAAGCGCCGACGCCTGCGGGATCGCCGTCTGGGGGATGCGGTCGTGTCCCTCTTCGTGAGCTGCGGAGAGGTCAGCGGGGACCTCCACGCAGCCGAGCTCGTCCGGGCGCTGCTGAGGCGAAGGCCGGCCCTGAGGGGCCGGATATGGGGCATGATGGGGCCGCGGACGGAGGAGGCCTGCGGGGAGTTCGCGCCGGACCTTCCCCGCTGGAGCTACGAGGAGCTCAAGCTGATGGGCATCACGGAGGTGCTGCCCGCGATTCCGCGCCTCCTCCGGCTGCGGCGCACGATGGTCCGGGCCATCCTGGAGCGGAGCCCGGAGGCCGTCGTGGTGGTCGACAGCCCGGACTTTCACCTGGGCCTGGTATCGAGGCTGCGGCGCGCGGGCTACGGGGGAAAAACCGTCTGTCTGGCGACCCCGACCGTCTGGGCCTGGCGCAGCGGGCGCGTATGGGCTCTGCGCCGGGACTTCGACCTGTGCCTGCCGCTCTTCTCCTTCGAGCACCGCTACCTGGCCGAGCGGGGCGTGAACTCCCGCTGGGCGGTCCACCCGCTGGTCGAGGGGCTGAAGGGCTGCCGCGCGCCCGAGGCGCTTCGGCGCCGCACCGGGGACGCGCGCGTCATCGCGCTCATGCCGGGGAGCCGGCGGTACGACATCCGCTACCACCTGGAACGGCTGATGGGCGCGGCCCGGATCCTGAGGGACGATGGACGGCTTCCGATCTTCTCCATCGCGCCGGGCCTCTCGCCTGCCCTCGCCGCGGAGCTCCGGGAACGCCTCGAGGGGTTCGAGACGTGGGATGGGGAGGGCCGGGAGCTGATGGAGGCTGCGGAGGCCGTCGCGGGGGTCAGCGGGACGGTCGCGGTGGAGGCGATGCTGCTGCGCCGCTACATGGTGGTGATCTACAACGGCAACGCCGTTTCCTGGGCCATAGCGCGCGCGCTGGTACGGATCCCCTACATCTCGATCCCAAACTATCTGGCCGGTCCGACCGGCACTCCGCTCTACCCGGAGCTGCTCCGGGGCGACGCGCGGCCCGAACGGATCGTCCAGGAGCTGTACCGCTATACCGACGACCCCGCCATCCGCTCCGAGGCCGACCGCCGCATGGAGGAGGCCCGGGCCGCCATGGGCGTCGGGGACGCCGCCGGGTTCTGGGCGGAGGCTATTTTACCGTAAATCGGCATGGTCCCGACGCCCGGCGGGGAGCGGGACGAGGAGAAGCGCGAGGGGGAGCGGTGATGCGAACGTGAGGGTCTCCATACTGACGAACGGCCCCGGAGAGCTGTGGGACTGGGCACGTCCCATGGCGACGGAGCTGCGCCTGCGGGGGCACTCCGTCTCCCTGTGGCTCCTGCCCTGTCCCTTCGCGTCGGGCCGGGAGCGCGAGGCCGCCTCGCTGTTGGGGGTCGACAAGCTCGAGGGCCCAAGCGGCGTTGCGCGGACCTGGCGGGAGCTCGGGGCCGAACGGACGGACTGCGTCCTGCAGCTGGGGGGGGACCTGATGTTCGGGACCCACCTCGCGCATGCCGCCAAGGCGCCCCTGTTCGTCTACACCTACGGCGCCAAAAAAGGTCTGGGCCGGGCGCAGGCGGTCTTCACGGCCTGCCCGGCGATGGCCTCGGGCATCTCCGGCAAGTCCGGGGCACGCTCCATCGGGGACCTCGTCCGGGACGCCCTGGAGATGGACGCGCACAGCCCCTCCGCCGCGTCCTGGAATTGGCCGGACGAGCCCGACTCGCCCCGGCTCCTGCTGCTCCCGGGGAGCCGGCCTGCCATCCGTCGGGCGGCCCGGGATTGGCTGACCGCCGTCGTCGCCGCGCTCCGGTCCGAGTTTCCGAGGCTGCGGGTCCGGACGCTCTTCTCGCCGTTCATGCTGGACTCCGAGCTCGAGGCCTGGCGCGATGCGGGGCTCGAGCCCGTCCGGGCCGGGGCGGGAGTCGCAATGCGGGGCGCGGACTACGCCCTGACTCAGCCGGGGACGAACACGCTGGAGATGATGCACTGCGGACTGCCCGGTCTGACGGCTGCGCCGCACGCCTTTCTGAAGCACATCCCCGTCGCCGGGCTGCGCGGGTTCGCCACATCCCTGCCGTTCGTGGGCATAAGGATACGCCGTGCGGCGGTCGGGCGCGTCCTGGCGCGCCACAACGGGTTCATCTCCCTGCCGAACCGCATCGCGAACCGCTCCATCGTGGACGAGCTGTACGGGGACGTCACCCCGCAGACGCTCGCCCTGCGGATCGCCTCCGCACTGCGGGACCCGGAGGGGCTCGCAGAGACGCGTGCGGCGCTCCTGGAGCTCTCGGGAGAGGGCGGGGCCGCCGCGCGGCTGTGCGACGCCCTGGAAACGCAGGGGCGCCGCGTTCCCCGGTGAGCCGGCTGGTCCCGGCGGATGAAGTATGAAGCGAGGTGAGGGACGATGAGAGGAAGGCTTCGGACGCTGCCTATCGGGACGTACCATTTCGAAAAGCTGCGGCGGATGGACTGCGTCTACGTGGACAAGACAGCGCGACTGACGGAGCTTGTCGAGGCTGGGGCGTGGTACTTCCTGTCCCGGCCTCGACGATTCGGGAAGTCGCTGACGCTTTCGACGCTCGACGCTATGTTCGGCGGCCGCGTGGAGCTCTTCGCGGGGCTGGCCGCCGAGGCGTGGGTGACGGAGCAGGCAAAACACCCCTGCCCGGTGCTGCGGCTCGACATGAGCATGATGGACGTCCGGGACGTCCCGAAATTTGAGGCCTCCCTGATGGCGGATCTGGCCCGGAGGGGGGAGTACGCCGGCGTGCAGGTCAGGAGCACGCTTCCCGGCGGTGCGCTTCAGGACGTCATCATCGGGCTCCACAAGGCCAGCGGTCCCGTCGTCGTGCTGATCGACGAGTACGACAAGCCCATCCTGGACAAGATCGGAAACCTGGAGGCGGCGGAGGCCATGCGCGAGGCGCTCCGTGGCTTCTACACCGTCCTGAAGG
>NZ_CALIAA010000133.1 GCF_938040765.1 uncultured Fretibacterium sp. | reverse complement strand
TATCGGGAATTAGCAACCGAAGAACATATTATCGCATTTGATGACCAAGCCAACTGAGAAAGAAGCGCTCAAAAAGAGTCGACTTTACCAGCAGATTGTGACGCTCACACGTCTCACAGACACCTATCAGTTAGATGCAATCCTGGGGCTTATCCCTGGAGGAATAGGTGATTTCGTGGCCGCATTCTTTGCCCTTGCCCAGCCCCGCGAGGTAGAGGTTCCGAATTCCCTTCCCAAAGAGCGGAACCCTCAGCAGGGACCCCTTCTTTCCCGTGAAGTCCCTGCGTTCCTTCAGTTCCCTGACGAGGGGCCCGAGGGGCAGTGCCGATCCCTCAGTACAATCCTCCTCGCGAAGCGGCAGTACCAGAGCGCCGCCCTTCCATTCCTCCGCAGAACCGTCATAGACTTTGATGTCGATCACTCAAAAAAACCTCCTTGATTTTTTAACGGAGGGCCGCAAAAGCTCCCTCCGCACAGTTATGGGTCTATTGGTTAAATTTATGGCCCGTCTTGGCCGGGCCTATCGGCTCAGGCTCTCCAGGTTCTCCCTCAGCCTGGCTATCTGCGCAGTTCCCTCGGCGACGCGGGCCCGCTCCTTCTCGACGACCTCCTGCGGAGCCCGAGCGACGAAGTCGGGCTTGTCCAGGCGGGCGCGGCTCGAGGCCACCGTCTTCTCTATGGCGGCGATCTCCTGCCCCAGCCGGGCGATCTCCGCGGCCACGTCCAGCACGTCGCCTACGGGGAGGCTGACCTCCGCCGCTCCGACCACCGAGGAGAGCGACGCGGCGGGACGCGGGGCGGACATCGGCAGGATCGCGATCTCCCTGATGCGGCAGAGGCCGGAGACCTGCGGCAGGGCATCCTGAAGCGTCCGCTTCATCCTGTCGTCGTCCACCCGGACCGTCGCATGGTTCATCCATTGCTGAGGGGCGACGCGGGCCTCGGCCCTCAGGTTGCGCAGGACGCGCACCGTCTCCTGGACCGTGCGCATGGCCTCGGCCACGTCGAACCGGAACTCCTCGCGCGGCCTGGGCCAGGCCGTGCGCATGATGGAGGACTCGTCGCAGCCGTAACCAAAGGCTCCCCAGAGCTCCTCCGTCACGAAGGGGATGAAGGGGTGGAGCAGGGGAAGGGTCGTGTGGAAGACCTCCTCCAGGACGCCCTGTGCCGTCCTGCGCCGTGCCTCGCCCTCGTCCCCCTTCAGGGCGGGCTTGGACATCTCCAGGTACCAGTCGCAGACGTCGCCCCAGACGAAGTCGTACAGGGCCCGGGCGGCCGAACCGATGTCGTACTCGTCGATCATGCGCGTGATCCTCTCCGCCATCTCCTGGGTCCGGGCCAGAATCCACCGGTCCTGAAGGCGGAGCTGGGCGGGGTCGATGGCCTGCCGGTCGTCGTCCAGGTTCATGAGGGCGAAGCGGGCGGCGTTCCAGAGCTTGTTCATGAAGAGGCGGTAGGTCTCGATCTTTCCGGGGGAGAGCAGGATGTCGCGCCCCTGGGTGGAGAGGGCCGCGAGGGCCATGCGCAGCGCGTCGGCTCCGTACTTGTCGATCATGTCCAGCGGGTCGATGACGTTGCCCTTGGACTTGCTCATCTTCTGTCCGTGCTCGTCGCGGATCAGGGAGTGGATGTAGACGTCCTTGAAGGGCACCTCGTCCATGAACTCGAGCCCCATCATGATCATCCGGGCCACCCAGAAGAAGATGATGTCGAACCCCGTGACCATCAGCGAGGTCGGGTAGAAGTATTTGAGCTCCGGGGTATCGTCCGGCCAGCCCATCGTGGAGAAGGGCCAGAGCGCGCTGCTGAACCAGGTGTCCAGGACGTCCTCGTCCTGGACGATGTGCGTCCCCCCGCACTGTTCGCAGGCCGTCGGGTCCGTCTCGGCCACGGTGACGTGTCCGCAGTCGGAACAGGTCCATGCCGGGATGCGGTGCCCCCACCAGAGCTGGCGCGAGATGCACCAGTCCCGGATGTTCTCCATCCACTGGAAATAGGTCTTCTCCCACTGTTCGGGAATCCACGCGATGCGTCCGTCCTTCACGGCCTGGACGCCCCGCTCGGCCAGGGGTTTGGCCCGGACGAACCACTGCGCGGACAGGTAGGGCTCGACGGTCGTGCCGCACCGCTGGCAGTGCCCCACGGAGTGCGAGATCGCCTCGGTGCGGATCAGGAGACCCTGCGCCTCGAGGTCCCGGGCCGCGGCCTTTCGGGCCTCCTCGATCGTCATTCCCCGGTACTTGCCGGCGTTCTCGTTCATGATGCCCTCGGAGTCGATGACCTGAAGCTGCGGCAGGTCGTGGCGCAGCCCCACCAGGAAGTCGTTGGGGTCGTGCGCGGGCGTGATCTTCACGCAGCCCGTCCCGAACTCGGGGTCCACCATGTTGTCCTCGATGATCGGGATATCCCGGTCCGTCAGGGGCACGCGCACCCGCTTGCCGATCAGGCCGCGGTACTGCTCCGCCCTCGGGTGGACGGCTATGGCCGTGTCCCCGATGATCGTCTCCGGACGCGTCGTCGCCACGACGATCTCCCCCGACCCGTCGACGAACGGATAGCGGACGTAGTAGAAGTTACCCGGCTTCTCTTCGTACTCCACCTCCAGGTCGGAGAGGGCCGTGTGGCAGCGCGAGCACCAGTTGATGATGTACTTGCCCCTGTAGATCAAGTCCTTCTTGTAGAGGCGCACGAACACGGAACGCACGGCGCGCGATAGCCCCTCGTCGAAGGTGAAGCGCTCCCGCCTCCAATCGCAGGAGTTGCCCAGACGCTTCATCTGGGCGATGATGCGGTCGCCGTAAATCTTCTTCCACTCCCAGACCTTTTCGACAAACGCCTCGCGTCCCAGGTCGTGGCGGCTCAGCCCCTTTGCGGCCAGGCTCTTCTCGACGACGTTCTGGGTGGCGATGCCCGCGTGGTCCGTTCCCGGAAGCCAGAGGACGTTGAAGCCCTGCATCCGCCTGGCGCGGCAGAGGATATCCTGGAACGTGTTGTTGAAGGCATGCCCCATGTGAAGGGACCCCGTGACGTTGGGAGGGGGGATGACGATCGAGAACGCCGGGCGCGAGGGATCGACCTCCGCGTCGAACAGCCCCCTCTGCATCCAGGCCGCGTACCATTTCTCCTCCATCGCGTCGGGCGAATAGCCCTTGGGAAGCTCCCTGTTCCTGTTCATAATCAGACACCCCGTCCCTGCAAAGTTCGATAGGCCATGCCTATATCCAAAAGAGTCATTTAAATCAAATCATTTTAGCACAGAACAGCCGCGAAACAGGGGAAAGTCCGGTAGGGAGGCCCGTTCTTTTTCCCGGTATGCTAGAATGAAGAACGCTTGAATCGGGGGCTCGAGTCCGAAATCGAGACACAATCCGAGCCCGATCCGCCCGAGCCCGATCCGCGGCCGTCCGGCTCTGTTCGTCCTCGAGCGGTCGTGGCCTTGCCCAAGGGCGGACGAGAGTGCGGGCTATCCGGAAACGGAATTTTTCCCCGCCGCCTGACGGCGGGAATATCTGGGAGGGACAGCGCAGTCATGGAAGTGTATGTCACGGCGTTACGCGACCTGGTGAACAACTCGGGCTTTTCCGTGTTGTTCTCGTCCATGGGGACCGGCAACGTGGTCATGTTGCTCGTCGCCCTGGTCCTTCTTTACCTGGCCATCGGCAGGGGGTTCGAGCCCCTGCTGCTGGTGCCCATCGCGTTCGGATGTCTTCTGGTTAACCTGCCCCTCTCCGGGATCATGTCCGATGCCGAGGGGTCCGTGGGCTTCCTGCGCTACGTCTACTTCGGCGCCCAGCACGAGATCTATCCCATCATCATCTTCCTGGGGATCGGGGCGCTGACGGACTTCGGGCCGCTCCTAGCCAACCCCGTGACCTTCCTCCTTGGTGCCGCCGCCCAGTTCGGGGTCTTCGTCGCCTTCATCGGCGCCAACTGGGTGGGGCCCATTGCAGCTCAATTTGGCCTGGACATTGGCTTCAACATTAAGCAGGCGGCCAGCATCGCGATCATCGGCGGGGCCGACGGCCCCACGAGCATCTATCTGACGATGAAACTGGGGCAGCAGGCTATTCTCGGGGCCATCGCCGTGGCCGCTTATAGCTACATGTCCCTGGTGCCCCTCATCCAGCCTCCTATTATCAAGCTGCTGACCACGAAGAAGGACAGGGCCATCCGCATGGGGCAGCTCCGTCCCGTCAGCAGACGTGAGAAGATCCTCTTCCCGATCATCTGCACCATCGTGACGGGGCTGATCCTTCCGGCCTCCGTCCCCCTGGTGGGCATGCTGATGTTCGGCAACCTGTTGCGGGAGTGCGGGGCCACCGACCGTCTGAGCCTGGCGGCTCAGAACGAGATTCTGAACATCACCACGATCTTCCTCGGGCTTGCCGTCGGGGCGACGATGGAGGCCCAGTACTTTCTCCAGCCGCGCACGCTGGTCATCATCCTCCTGGGGCTCCTGGCGTTCATCTTCAGCACCGTCGGCGGCGTGATCTTCGGCCAGATCATGAAGGTGCTCACGAATGGCCGCGTCAACCCGATGATCGGCTCGGCGGGGGTGTCCGCCGTGCCGATGGCGGCCCGTGTGGTCCAGCGTGTCGCTCAGTCCGAGAACCCGGGCAATTACCTCCTGATGCACGCTATGGGCCCCAACGTCGCCGGGGTCATCGGCACGGCCGTCGCGGCGGGGGTCATGCTGACGCTTCTGTCCTGACCCCTCCCGACGGCAGGGGCATGACGTCCTCCCAGGACCGCGGCCAAAGACCGCGGTCCTGGGCGTTCCAAGCGTTTTTTCTGGAAACGTCGATTCAATCGCCGTTTCCTCGTGTTTTTCATTCTGCACCGGACGTTCTGCGATGCGTTCTGCATGAGAATGAAGGAGGAGATCTTCATGCAGAGGAAAGACGAGAAGAAAATATTGGGTAAATTGCCTCCCGACCTGCTCCTGCAGGGGGTGCTCCGCTACTCCGGGGCGGAACGGACCGACGTCGCGGTCGGGGCCGGACTCGGGGAGGATGCGGCGGTGATTCAATGGCCGGACACCCCTTACCTCGTGGCGGCCTCCGACCCCGTGGTGGGGGCGACCGCCGGGGCGGGGCGGCTTCTGGTCCACATCAACGCCAACGATGTCGCCTGCAAGGGCGCGGATCCCGCCTGGCTGGTCGTCACCCTGATCATCCCGTCCGACGATGGGGTGCCCATGATCGAGCGGATCATGAGCGAGGTTCACGAGACCTGCTCCGAGCTGGGCACCGCGGTCGTCGGCGGGCACACGGAGCTGACGGACCGCTACGACAGGCCGGTCATCGTAGGGACGATGCTGGGACCGTCGCGCCGGCTCCTGAGCGCGGACCGGATCGAGAAGGGCGATCTCCTGCTGGTGACCGGCCATGCCGGCCTGGAGGGTATGTCCATCCTGGCCCACGACCGGCCCGACCTGTTGTCGTGCCTCAATGCGTCGGAGCTGGACGAAGTGCGTTCCTGGCAGGGCGATCTGTCGGTCGTCCGCGAGGCCCGACTGCTTCGGGACCATGCGCGTTACATGCACGACCCCACGGAGGGAGGCCTGGAGGGAGGGCTTCTGGAGATACGGAACGCCTGCGGGCTCGGCATCGCGCTCGATATGGACGCCATTCCCGTCTCGCCGCTGACGCGCCGCGCGGCGAAGGCGCTTGGCTTCGATCCCCTGCACCTGATCTCCTCGGGGATGCTGGTTGCGGTCGTACCGCCCGATGAGGCGGAGAAGGCCCGGGCGCGTCTTGGGGAGGAAGGTATCGCTTCAAGTATTATAGGACGTTTCATGGAGCCGCGGGGGACCTGCCGAACGGATATGCACGAGGAGCTCTGGGGAATATTGGCCCGTGAGCGGGTATAATGGTGCAGCCGATCGGTTTCGGGTATATTGGCAGGACGGAGGCATCTTAAGGATGGGTTGTTTCAGCGAAAAAAAACAGGGGGAAGGCCGGACGGACTTTTTCGATAAATCCTGGCAGCGTTCGTCGCTCTGCGGGGACTTCGGGACGGCCGAGGCGGGGAGTGCGGTTCGGGCCAACGGATGGGTTCGCCGCCGCCGCGACCTTGGGGGCATCATCTTCATCGAGCTGTGGGACTACACCGGGTCCGTCCAGGTCGTATTTGGCCCCGAGGCCGGGGAGGTCCACGAGCGGGCCGGGGAGCTTCGGAACGAGTACTGCATCGCCGTCAGGGGCACGCTCCGCGTCCGCCCCGAGGGGACGGAGAACCCCGCTCTGAAGACCGGCTCCGTGGAGATCGTGGCCGAGGACTTTCTGCTGCTCTCCTCCGCCGCGCCGCTGCCCTTCGAGGTGGGGGAGGGGACCGATAAGGTGGATGAGAACCTGCGCCTGTCCTATCGCTACCTGGACCTGCGCCGGGAGAGGATGCAGCGCAATCTGCGCATCCGCAGCCGCATGAACGCCTTCACCCGCGCCTACCTGGACGGGCGGGGCTTCATGGAGGTCGAGACCCCGATACTCACGAAGGCGACGCCCGAGGGAGCACGCGATTACCTGGTCCCGAGCCGGGTCAATCCCGGGACCTTCTACGCGCTTCCTCAATCCCCGCAGCTCTTCAAGCAGATTCTCATGGTCAGCGGGTGCGACAGGTACTACCAGATCGCGCGCTGTTTCCGGGACGAGGACCTGCGCGCCGACCGCCAGCCGGAGTTCACCCAGGTCGACATCGAGATGAGCTACATCGTCGAGGACGACGTCATGGAACTCATCGAGGGCTATATGAAGGGGCTCTTCAAGGAGATCCTCGGCGTCGACGTCCCCACCCCCTTCGAGCGGATGCCTTATTGGGACGCGATGGACCGCTACGGCAGCGACAAGCCCGACCTCCGCATCTCCCTGGAGCTCTGCGACGTGGCCTCCGTCTTCGCCGAGTCCTCATTCGAGCCCTTCAGGAGCTTGCTCGCGAAGGGGGGCGTCGTGCGCGGCCTCGCGCTTCCCGGAGGGGCGGCCCTTTCGCGCAGGGAGCTCTCCGACCTGGAGGATAAGGCCAAAAAATTCGGGGCCTCCGGACTCGCGGCCTTCCAGCTCAAGGACGGCGCGCTGAAGGGGCCGTTGGTCAAGTTCCTGTCCGGGCCGGAGCAGGACCGTCTGAAGGAGCTCGCCGGGCTGAACGATGGAGACGCCCTGTTTCTCGTGGCCGATGCCGATCGGGCCAAGGCCTGTACGATTCTGGGGGTGCTGCGCCTGGATCTGGGCAGGGCAAGGGGTTTCCTCGACGAAAAGGCATGGAGGTTCCTGTGGGTGACCCGCTTCCCGCTCTTCGAGTGGAGCGAGGAGGAAAAGCGCTGGACGGCCATGCACCACCCCTTCACCTCCCCGGTTCTGGAGGAGCTGGACCTCATGGAGACGGACCCGGCGCGCGCCTTGGCCCGAGCCTACGACTGCGTGCTCAACGGCAACGAGGTGGGTGGCGGTTCCATCCGAATCCACGATCCTCAGGTGCAGGCCCGGGCCTTTCAGTGCCTCGGCATAGCTCCGGAGGAGGCGAAGCGGCGTTTCGGCTTCTTCCTCGAGGCTTTGTCCTACGGCACTCCGCCCCATGGGGGGATCGCCCTGGGTGTGGACCGGCTCGCGACGCTCCTCTGCGGCGGCCAGTCCATCCGGGAGGTCATGCCCTTCCCGAAGACCCAGAAGGCCCAGTGCCTGCTGTCCAAGGCGCCGGACGTCGTCGAGGAGGCGAGGCTGGAGGAACTGCGCATTCGGACGGTTCCCCTCGAGGAGGACATTTAAGCGATGGGCCGTTGCGGGGAGCTCGCGTCGGGTTCGGGCCTCCCCGCTCTTCCGTTTTCGACCGATTCTGGGAGGTGTCGCCATGAAAGCGCATTTCTGCCATTTCAATTTCAACGTCCTGGACCTCGAGAGAAGCATGGCCTTTTACGAGGAAGCCCTGGACCTCCGGGAGGTACGCCGGATCACGGACGAATCGTTCGTCATCGTCTATCTCGGGGACGGCAAGACCGATTTCACGTTGGAGCTCACCTGGATAAGGGAACGGACCCAACCCTATGATCTGGGGGAGCAGGAGTTCCATCTGGCCTTTGAGACCGATGACTTCGAGGCGATGCGGGCCTTCCACCGGGAGCGGGGATGGGTGTGCTACGAGAACGAGAAGATGGGCATCTACTTCATCAAGGACCCGGACGGCTATTGGCTGGAGGTTTTGCCTCCGAGGTAAGCGTTTGCCGGCGTATCGTCCTTTACAGCCGCCTTGTTGAATGC
>NZ_CALIAA010000132.1 GCF_938040765.1 uncultured Fretibacterium sp. | reverse complement strand
CTGTCGGTTACAGCATGGGGACGGATACCGATATGTTTCCAATTCCTCCAACGTCTGAAGACGTTGGTTCCCTTGGAGGTATCTCATGATTCTGAAAAACAATGATGCCATTGACAACGGATATCTCTTCTCGCCGGATACGATCACCTCGACATGGGGGCCATATGAGCATGACGTGCTCTGGCCATTGGCATTAGGGTTTACTGAAGAAGAGATCATCAGGCCTGAAGCTGAAGGCGGCTTTGGCTATGCAGATTTGCCAGGAGAGGATGGAAGTCCTTTAGGGCGGGAACGAGCACAGGAGATTTTCGCAAATTTGTACTGGAGGTTGGAGGTAGAAAATAGACTTGCCGCAGTTCATATAGCTGCAAGAGAAGGCTTCCTTCCCAAGAGCTGGAAAAGTTTGCAGGAAGCCTGGGGAAAGGAAAAAGTCAGTGAAATACTGAAAATGATAAGGGAAACACGAGGGAGAAGCCATGAGCCTGGAGCATGAACGCAACGAAACGCCGCTGGAGGAAGCACGGCGCAAATGGGGAGCACAACGTGCCGAAGCAGGTCCGGTCTGGCGGCGCGGCCTGGAAAGCCATGCTGGCCACGGCGGCGCGAAACCACAAGTATTCATTCCGTGATCAGCTCATGATTCACGAGTACAGGCCCAATGCCACAGCTTGCGCAGAGCATGACTTCTGGGAGCAACGCTTCCATCGGCGCGTCCATAAGGGGCTGAAGGGCATCCGCCTCCTAAGCGAGGATGGCAGGGAAGTCCGCAACGTCTTCGACGTCGGAGATACGTGGCCGTACTATGGCCACGAGCACGACCTGCCGCCGTACATCTGGCGCGTCACCGAAGGCAATACCACTGCCGTATCTCAGCGTTTTCGCGAGGCCTTCGAGGTGAATGGTACGCTGCCGGAACAGGTCCAGGTTATCTCCAAACGACTTGCGGAAATGGCCAGGCCGATGTACAATATAAGCACAGAACATTCAGAAGATTTGTTGCTTAGCAGCATAACCTTCTACATCGCGACACGGCTTGGACTGGACACAAGGAACATGAACCTGAGCTTTGAGGGAATCAGGGACCTGAGCCACGAAGATATGCTGAAGCTTGGGAGCCTTGTGAACAGGGCGGCGCGAGTGGTGCTGGATCAGGCGGAACGAGCGGTTCGACTGCACAGAGAAAGGGGAGCGTCGGCGAATGTCCATCGAAACGGTGAAAGCGCGGCTAACGCCAGAGCAGTTGAAGGACTTGGAAGATCCCAGGATGTCGATCATCAACTTCTGCAGCAACGAGGACTTGGAACGGGAGTACCAGGAGATGGCCCAGAAGGTGAGGGAGATGCCCGAAGAGGACCTGACGATCTATCACGAGGAGGACCTGACGGAGCAGGAGAAGGAGGACCTGCCGGAGGGCGCCCTGATGCGGGAGAAGGGGAACGGGCCGCTCTACATGAAGGTGCTGGACATCTGGGAACCGTACAGGGTGCTGACGCTCCACACCCCGGAAAGGGATTTGGGCAAGTACGGCCGGATGCGCCTGAAGTACCTGGAGGAGTGGAAGGTCCGGAAGGCGTTGGAGCTGGGCGAGGAGATTCTGGTCCATTGCCTGGAGATTCAGGACCGAGCGAAGGAGATGAAGCGGGAGATCATGGACCAGTGGCGGGAACAGAACCCGTCGGATGGGACGATGGAGTGGGTGCAGAGGGCCGAGATGGCGGACTCGGAAGCGGAGCGGCTCGTCCTGGATACCGTGATCTGGCCGGAAGCCAGCAAGGCCAGCTAACCCTTGATTTTGGGCTTGGAGAGCCGGAACGTCCTACGGCTCCCCAAGCCCTTGAGCCGGAACCAGAGCGGGAAGCTCCAAAGGTATCGGAGGAAAAGCCTAAGGGGCCGGAGCAGCCGCGCGTCAACTACCGCATAACGGACGACGCCCTCGGCGCTGGCGGTGCAAAGACGAAGTACGCCCGCAACGTGGAGGCCATCCGCACCCTGCGGCGCATCGAGGGCGAAGGCAGGCTGGCCACCTCCGAGGAGCAGGAGGTCCTGGCGCAGTACGTCGGCTGGGGCGGTCTGCCCCAGGCGTTCGACGAGCGCAATGAGGCGTGGAACAAAGAGTATGCGGAACTCGAGGGGCTTCTGAGCGACGAGGAGTATGCCTCAGCCCGCGCCTCCACACTCAACGCGCACTACACCTCTCCCACCGTTGTGAAGGCGATCTATGGCACCCTGGAGCGGATGGGCCTGGCCTCCGGAAACATCCTGGAGCCTGCCTGCGGCACGGGAAACTTCTTCGGCCTCGTACCGGAGAGCATGGCGGGCGCGAAGCTCTACGGCGTCGAGCTGGATGGCATCACGGGTCGTATCGCCCGCCAGCTTTACCAGAAGGCGGACATCACCGTCGATGGCTACGAACGGCCCCGCTTTCCGGACAACTTCTTCGACGCGGCTGTCGGGAACGTTCCTTTCGGGGCCTACCGGGTCGCGGATCCGAAATACGACAAGCACGGTTTCATGATTCATGATTACTTCTTCGCTAAGACGCTCGACCAGGTGCGACCGGGCGGCGTCATGGCGTTCGTGACCTCTAAGGGGACCCTGGACAAAGCCAACCCCTCGGTCCGGCAGTACATCGCACAGCGGGCCGAGCTCCTGGGGGCCGTCCGGTTGCCCAACACCGCCTTCAAAGCCAATGCCGGAACCGAAGTCACGACCGACATCCTCTTCCTCCAGAAGCGGGACCACATCATCGACGACGTTCAGCCCGAATGGTTGCACACCTTTAACAACGCCGAGGGCGTTCCAGTCAACAATTACTTCCTCCGACATCCTGAAATGATGCTGGGGACGATGGCCTTCGACTCCTCAATGCACGGCAA
>NZ_CALIAA010000131.1 GCF_938040765.1 uncultured Fretibacterium sp. | reverse complement strand
ATAAGCGTATCTTGAGTAAATGTTGAGTAACCAAAGTAAAAAGGTTCAGGAGGAAATCTCCTGAACCCTTGCTGTCAGTGGTGGGCGATACTGGGTTCGAACCAGTGACCTCTTCCGTGTGAAGGAAGCGCTACTACCGCTGAGCTAATCGCCCTTTACGAGGGAGTATTATACACAGAAGCGGCGGATAGCACAAGGGGGCCGTAGCGGCGCCGAATGAAAAAAGACCCTTCGGTTCCGGAGCGTTCCTCACCTGTTTTTTCCGAAGCGGGACGCTCCCGGCAGCCGCTCCCCGAACTGAAAGACGGCCAGCCCCGCAAGGACGGCCGCTATCCCGGCCCATTGCGAGGATGTCACCCGCTCTCCATGGATCAGCATCGCGCTCAGCAGCCCTGTGACGGGCACCAGCAGCGAGAAGGGGGCTACCCTTCCGGCGGAATAGATCCCAATCATCCTGTTCCAGACGTAATACGCGAAGAGCGTCGACAGGATGACGAGATACAGGACGGAAAAAACGGCGGTTGCGTCGATCTGCGTCAGCGACTGAAGAATGGCGTCCGGCCCGTCGCCGACGAGGGAGATGCAAAGCATGGGAAGAGGGACGAAGATCGAGGACCAGACGAGCATCTCCATCATGTTCAGGGGTTTGCCGTTCCGGGCGCTCTCGTCCGACGCCCTCTTGACGATGATGTTGGCGCAGCTCCAGAAGAACGCGGCCAAAAGAGAAGTCAGGAAGGCCGCGGGAGGAACCGCCGTCGCTTCTGTTCCAAAGAAACCGCCGATCAGTCCGAGTCCGACGATGGCCAGTCCCATCCCGGAAATCCGGGTTCCCCCGACCTTCTCCCTCATGAACATCGCCGACAGGACCAGGGTGAAGATTGCCTGGGACTGCATGACCACCGAGGCCAGCCCCGCAGGCATGCCGATCCTGATCGAATAAAACAGGAGGGAAAACTGACCTACCCCGATGCTCAATCCGTAAGCCGCCATGGCGCGCCAGGACACAGAGGGCCTCTTCACAAAGAATACCAGGGGGAAAATGACGAACAAATACCTCAGGAAAACCAGAAAAAGCGGGGGGACCGACCTCAGACCGGTCTTGATGACCGCGAAGTTGATGCCCCAGACGACGGCGACCGCCAGAAGCAGAAGGATGTCGCGCCTGCTCATACCCGGTTCGCGCCGATCCATCGCAGAACGGCCCCCCTATTCTCCAGATCCTCCAGGTTCTCCTCATGTTTCTTCCGGTCCACCCACCCCAGGGCGTCGGCCAGAACCGTCACGTGCCGTCCCGCCTCGAGCAGGTCCAGAACGCTTTCCCGAACGCAATACTCGCTGGCGATGCCGCAGACGGTCACGTCGGCCCCGACGTCCTGGCCGACGGTACGCCCCGCGTCGTTCCGGGCGCCGAAGGCCGAGTACTCCTCGACGAGGTCGTCCATGCCCTTACGGTAGGTCGTCCTGAGATCGGGCCGCTGTTCCGCGCGGAGGACCTCCGTATGAAACTTCCCATGGAGCCGGGAGCCCCGTTCCCCCGCGATGCAGTGCGGCGGCCAGATGCCTCCGTTCGGCAGGAAACTGCGGTTTGCAGGGCTGTGCCAGTCCACCGAATAGAGGGTCGCCACATCGGGCCGGGCATTGATGAAGGCGACGGCAGAATCGACGGCCTCGAGAGCGCCCTCGCAGGCCAGCGAACCGTCGATGAAATCGTACTGACAATCCACGATCAGAAGCGATGGGACGGACATGATGAAACCTCCCTATTTTTATGAAGCAGGAGCCCGAACGGTCCTTTTCCTCCTGCATTATACGCGATTCCGCCGCTTTGAATGTTGCCGGGGCCCGAATGCCTGTATACAATAGTCTCTCGAACAAGGCATGAGGCCATGAAGGAGGGAGGCAGCCTATGCGAAGGGGGAGGCATGATGGGGGCGGATATGGAACGCTCCGTCTCATGACCATGGCTTTGTCCGCGGACCTTGCCGTCAAGGGAGCCGCGCGTTTTCTCCTGTCTGGGAAAACCGTCCCGCTCGTCCTCGGCTTCCGCTTGGAGCTTCACCTCAACTCCGGCGTTTCGTTTGGGCTGACCCCTACCCTGGGCTGGGCCGTCGGCCTGTTGGGGCTGGCCGTCCTGTTGGGCCTGACCTGGGCCTCGAGGGGGGGGACAGGCCGTGCGGGATGCGGATTGGCCCTGCTTTGGGCGGGCGGACTGAGCAACGCTCTCGAGCGCCTGTTCCTGGGAAGCGTGACGGATTTCTTCCTCGTCCCCCTGCAACGTATCCCATCGGTCCC